>PTLK01000146.1 GCA_002938075.1 Alphaproteobacteria bacterium MarineAlpha3_Bin3 | reverse complement strand
CACCCGCGAGCAGCTCGATACCCTGCGCTTCCCCTTAGGCGACATGGATAAGGCGGAAACCCGGGCCCACGCCGAACGCCTGCGGCTGCCGGTCGCCATAAAACCGGAAAGCCAGGACATCTGTTTCGTACCGGGCGGGTCCTATGCCGCCGTCATCGAAAAGCTGCGCCCCGGCGCCGCCGATCCCGGCGACGTCGTCGATCTGAACGACAATGTGATCGGCCAACACCAGGGCATCATCCACTTTACCATCGGACAGCGCCGGGGCTTAGGCATAGCTGTGCCGGAGCCCCTTTACGTCGTTCGCCTTGAGCCGGATACCCGGCGCGTCGTCGCCGGGCCGAAGGAGGCGCTTCTCAAGGACCGGTTCCGCGTCGGTGGCATCAACTGGCTCGGCGACGGCGACGGGCCGCCCGGGGACCTTGAGGTGACGGTGAAAATCCGCTCGGCGGCGGCCCCCGTGGCGGCGACGATCAAGGCCCGGCCCGAGAACGGGGACGGGAACGAGAATGGAGAAGGAGCGGAAGTTCATCTGCACCGGGCCGAGGCGGCCATCGCGCCCGGCCAGGCGTGCGTGTTTTATGACCAAGACCGGGTTCTCGGCGGCGGCTGGATCAGGAGAGATGACGCAAGACCCCTTTGACGCCCTGCGCGAGCAGATGGTCCAGGTGATCGCCATCTATGCGCATTACTCAAGCGAAAAGCTGGGCAAGGACGCCTTCGATGAGCGGGTGATGGAGGTCCTGGGCGAAGTCTTCCGGCACGAATTCGTGCCGCTTGAGCTCCGCGCTTACGCCTATGCCGACGGCCCGCTGCCGATCGGCTACGAAAAGACCATTTCCCAGCCCTTCATGGTCGCCCTGATGACCGACCTGGCCGAGATCGAAGACGGCATGCGCGTGCTTGAGGTCGGCACCGGGCTCGGCTATCACGCCGCCGTGCTGGCGGCCCTGGGGGCCCAGGTGTACAGCATCGAAATCATCGATGAATTGGCGGTCCTGGCGGAAAAAAACATTAAACATCAAATGGTTACGGGCATAGAATTCCGTATCGGCGACGGCTCCCACGGCTGGGTCGAGCACGCGCCCTATGACCGCATCATGGTCTCCGCGGCGCCGGAGCTGATTCCACCGTTGCTGATCGACCAGCTCAAGCCCGGTGGCCGCATGGTGGTGCCGGCGGGCATGGCCGACGCCCAGCAGTTGATGGTCATCGACAAGGACGAAACCAAGCGCCTGAAGACCCGGGAAGTCATGCCGGTGCGTTTCAGCCCGCTTGAGACCGTGAATTGAACGCCGGGAGCCGGGACCGCCCCCACGCCCCCATCGACGCCCTTGACCGGCGCTGGTTAATTTTCTAAGTATTTCCATGAATGGTTGGAGGGTTGGAGACCTGGGATGAAAAATTCCGGCCTGTATTCTTTGGGCGACGACGGCGGCTTGTGGACCCTGATTAACGGGTGCTACCGGCGTCCCTCGACCGTGGAAGAGAGGGAAGGTTACTGCCTGGAAAGGCTTAAACACGTCGAACGTCCCGTCTATGCGCCGCCTGCGGCGGTCGAAAATACCTCTTTGCCGGCCCCCGTCTAACCCCGCGTCTAGCCCGCCCGCCTTTTTTTCATTGAGTTTCCACCCCCGGCACCTAACGCCGTGACGTTTTTGACCACGCCCCGCCGGAGCGGGGTTTTTCTTTGGCTTGGCGGCCGGACGGCCCATAATGAGGCCCGGGATCGAGGAGACGGCGATGGCCGACGAAGACGACGAACTGGAAGAGGAAGAGGGGGACGCCGAGGGGGCGCCGGAATCCGACGACGACGAAGAGGGCGAGGAAGGCGAGGGGGGGGCGTCCAAGAAATTCAACAAGATCAAGCTTTTCATCATCCTCGGCGGGGTGATTTTCTTTCTGTTCCTGATCGGCCTCAGCCTGTTTTTCTTCGGTATTCTCGATCCCTACCTGGGCCTCGATGAAGAGGACATCGTTCAGGAGGAGGCCGTCGTCCAGGGGCAAGTCTTCTATAAGCTCCAGGACATGACGATCAACCTCAATGAAGAGGGAAAGAAATCCCGGTTCATGAAGGTCGGCCTGACCCTGGTTCTGATCGATGAATTGGACGTGCCCTTGGTCGAGGCCTTGCAGCCCCGGATCGAGGACTACATCACGACCTATCTCAGGGAACTGAAGCCCGAGGAATTATCCGGATCGGCCAATTTTTACCGGATGCGCGAAAACTTGCTGCTCAGGGTGCGCGCCGCGGTGGCGCCGGTGCAGGTGACCAACGTGCTTTTCAACTCGATGCTGGTGCAATAAGGGCCTTGTCGGTGCTCGGCCGGGGCTAGGCCGGCCGGGCCTGTTACGGGGCCGAATCCCGGAAAAAAACCGTTTTATCCTCATTCTCCCCGTTATTCACAGGTGGGCCGGTTGACGGAACTGGGGTATATTCTTCCGACTGCTTGTTTTTATTAGTGAGCAAAAATCCTCCCAAACCCCACTTCCCGCCGGACGCGGCGGAGTTTTTTTGCTGGCCGACTTCACTCAGCCGGTTCGGTGGAACCCTCTTCGAGCGCCAATAGCTCGCCGGTCTTCTCCAGCGCGGCGCGGGCCTGCTGTGCTTCCTGCTGGCGCGTCCACATCTCGGCATAGACCCCGCCCCGGTCGAGCAGTGCCGCGTGGCTGCCGCGCTCGGCGATGCGGCCGCCTTGAAGCACTAGGATTTCGTCGGCGTCGATGATGGTCGACAACCGGTGCGCGATGGTCAGGGTCGTGCGCTCCGCCGACACCTCGCGCAGGCTTTTCAGGATTTCCTGCTCGGTGTGGCTATCGAGCGCCGACGTCGCCTCGTCGAAGACCAGGATCGACGGCCGTTTCAGGATCGTCCGGGCGATGGCGACGCGTTGCTTCTCGCCGCCGGAAAGCTTCAAGCCCCTCTCGCCGACGGTCGACGAATAGCCCTCGGGCAGGCTCATGACGAAATCGTGGATGCGCGCCAGGCGCGCCGCGTCCTCGATCTCGGAAGGCGTCGATCCAGGGGCGCCATAGGCGATGTTGTAGAAGATGGTGTCGTTGAACAGCACTGTGTCCTGGGGCACCATGCCGATGGCGGCGCGCAGGCTTTCCTGGATGACGTCGCGGATGTCCTGGCCGTCGATGGTGATGCGGCCCCCGGTGACGTCGTAAAAGCGGAACAACAGGCGCGAGATGGTGGACTTGCCGGCCCCCGATGACCCGACGATTGCCACTGTGCGGCCCGGCTCGACGGCGAACGAGACGCCTTCGAGCACCGGGCGGCGGGAGTCATAGGCGAAGGACACGTCCTCGAACACTACCCGGCCGCCGTTGACGGCCAGGGCCCGGGCCCCCGGGGCATCCTCGATCTCGGCGTTTTCGTCGAGCAGTTCGAACATCGTCTCCATGTCGGTGAGCGAACGCTTGATCTCACGGTAGACGAAGCCGAGGAAGTTCAAGGGCAGGAACAACTGGATCAGATAGGCATTCACCAGCACGAAATCGCCGAGGGTCATGACCCTGCCGACGACGCCGTTTGCCGCCATCAGCATGACCACGGTGACCCCGACGGCGATGATCGCCCCCTGGCCGATGTTAAGGTACGACAGGGTCGTCTTGCTTTTGACGGCGGCCCGCTCATAGCCCTTGAGCGAAGCGTCGAAGCGCCGGGCCTCGTGATCTTCGTTGCCGAAGTACTTCACGGTCTCGAAATTTAACAGCGAATCGATGGCCCGGGTGTTGGCTTCCGAGTCGGTCTCGTTCATAGTCCGGCGGTACTGGATCCGCCATTCGGTGATGATCAGCGTCCAGGCGATGTAGACGGCCATGGTCAGGAAGGTAGCCAACGCGTACCAGAAGCCGTAGAGCTTCCACATCACGGCGCACACAAGGGCGATCTCGAGCAGCGTCGGCAGCACGTTGAACAGCATGAAAGTGAGCAGGAATTCGATACCCTTTGTGCCGCGCTCGACGGCGCGGCTGACCCCGCCCGTCTTGCGGTCCATGTGGAAGCGCAGGCTGAGGCGGTGCAGGTGCTGGAAGGTCCTGAGCCCGGCCATCCGGATCGCCCGTTGGGCTACCTTGGCGAACACGGCGTCGCGCAGCTCGCCGAAGGTCTGGGCGAGCACGCGGGCCAGCCCATAGCCGACTAACAGCGCCACCGGCACGGCCAGGATGCGGGCGGTATCGGTGCTTAGCGCGTCGACGGCGTGTTTGTAGAAAATCGGCACCGCCACGTTGGTCACCTTGGCCAGGGCGAGGAGCGCCATGGCACAGACGACGCGCAGGCGAAGCTCCGCCTCGCCCTTGGGCCACAGATAGGGCAGCAGCGTGCGGATGGTCTGCAGGTCCTTGCGGGGGCCAGTTTTCGCGGGCCCGGGTTCCATGCTGCGCATTTTTCGTCCTTTGTCCGGCCCCGGCCCGGAGGTTCGGGTGTGCCGGGGAGCCCGGTTAACCCAACCGGGCCGGTAATATATAGGCACCCCGGCGGCGGATCGGGAAAGGGAAAACGTCGATGGCGTCCCTTCGTGTCCCCGGTGCCGTCTCTATCGGCCGCTCACGCCTCGCCGGCCAGCACCCGGTCGACGAAGGCGGCGGCGAGCCCGATATAGGCCTCGGGCGCGTCGAGGAGCGCGTCGCGGAAGGACCCGCCGCCGCCGAGCACCCGGGCGCAGGCGGTATGCACGATGTCATGCGCCTTCTGGCGGTCCAGGGTCTCGGCCAGTTTCATCATCACCGCCTCGCTCAGCAGCAACCCCCCGGTGGCGTCTAGGTTGCGGCGCATGGCGCCGGTGTTGACGGTCAGGTTTTCGACCACGAAGGCCGCCTTCTTGATCGCCGCGTCGGCGTGGCAGCAGAGGCGCGGCATGAATTCGCGCTCGACCTGGAGCCCGATCTTGAACCGCTCGTGCTCGTGGCCGAGGTTGGCGATGGCCATACCCGTTACCCGGCCTTGTGGGCAATGACCATCAACGACGCCCCGCAAGGATAATTGATTCCCCACCGGATGGGAATCTGGTCCAGTTCCAGTAACTTCCTCAACACCAAATCCCTGATAGGATGCTCATCAAGCTCAAGCACATCGGAATGCCTTGCGCCCTTTTTCATCAGGACCCTGCGAGAAAGATACTGTAGTGGCAGCGTGAGCATTCCAAAACTCAACTGGCGAACAATGTGAAATCCCACAGCCTAAACATTCCGCCGCAGCTCAGCGCCCGAATAGCGGCATTTGTGGTGTGCGGTGGTGTCCACAGC
>PTLK01000145.1 GCA_002938075.1 Alphaproteobacteria bacterium MarineAlpha3_Bin3 | reverse complement strand
GGCGACGTTGTTCTTCTCGCGCTCGCGCGGATCGTTGCCGAGGACGAAATCGCGGCTAGCGATAACGCGGACCCCGAAGCGCCGGGCCGAGGCCTCGAAGGCGGCGGCGAAGGCGGCGTCCTCGCCCTTCGGGCCCTTGAGGACCAACACCTCACGCCATATCCTGGCCACCAGGAACTGGGCCAGGGCGTCGGTCATCATGGCGTGGCTGGGGATAACGTGCATCACCTGCGCCCGGCATTCGGCCCCGCGCAGGGCATCGGCAGGCTCGGAGATATTGAACAACAGCAAATCCTGCCCCATCGTCGCCGCGCCTAAGGCGGTGATCACGGCGGCATCGGCGTCGATGAGGAAATAGCGCACCCCCGCCGCCGCCATGCGCTCGATCATGGAAATTAGTCCCGCCGCCGTTTTTGCCTCGCCACGTTCGAGGCTGAATTTCATTTTCAGCGCGCGACCGAGGACGTGGCTCTCGCGGATGGCCATCTCTGCCCCGGGGCGCGGCCGGTTGTGTGGGCGCACGCGAATGCGGGCATAGGCGCGTTTTTCGTCGTAGCGCGGGTCATCGGTAAATTCCAGATAGCCGATCAGCAGCGGCTGCGTTTCCGCTGCCGCCGAAAATGACGGCGCGCCCGCCAACGGAAACGCCATCACGATTGCGACCAATAACGGAACCACTGCAACCCGCATCGCCGCCTCAGTCATCGATCAGGATACCGTAAGGCACCCGGCCGACGGCAACGGATTTCAGCACCCGGTGGCTGGCGACGTCGATAATCGAAACATCATCCGACAGCCCGTTGGCGACGAAAAGGGTTTCTTCGTCGCGGCTGAGGGCCAGGCCCCAGGGCCGCTTGCCGACGAGGATGTAATCCGTGACCTTGCGGCTGGCGACGTCGACGACGGCAACATGATTGGCGCGGCCCAAGGCGACGAAGGCAGTCTTGCCGTCAGCCGTCATCAGCAAATCGACCGGCGTCACCTCGTTGCGGCGAAACCCGGTCGGCTTGAAGACGATATCGCCGATCGTTTTGTTGGTCCTGGTGTCGATGATATCGACCTGGCCGGCCAGTTCGGCGGAAACCCAAAGCTCCTTTTCATCCGGTGTCAGGGCGAAGCGCCGGGGCCTCGTGCCGACCAGGATATCGGCCTTGATTTCGGCCGAGGCGGTATCGATGACGTGGACCAGGTTGGCGGCCTCGGACGCGACGTAGACGGTGGAGCCGTCGGCGGTGACCTGCACACCTTCCGGCTCCTCGCCCAGCTCGACACTTTTTATGACCTTGCCGGTTTCGATATCGACGAACGACACGGCGGCGTCTTCCTCGTTGGAGACATAGAGGGTCTTGCCGTCCGGCGCGAGATCGAAGGTTTCCGGCTCCTCGATGCCGCGGATGCGCTTGACCAGCTTCGCCGTCGCCGTCTCGTAAACGGCGATGACGTTGTCATCGGCGCAGCCGACGTAGAACTGCTTGCGGTCCTTGGAGAAATGAACGCCCCGAGGCCGCTTGCAGGTCTTGAAGCTGCGCACAACCTTGTAGCTTTTCCCGTTAAGCACGGTGATGGTGCTGCTTTTTTCGTTGGTAACGTAGATTCGGCCGCTGGCGGCGATGGCCATGCCGGGGGCGGCCGCAAGCAGGACCACGATGATCAGACCGGTGCGAAGCCGGGCCGCCATCTCAGCCGCCCTGCCCGAAGCGGCGGTATTCGAATTCGTCGGTGCCGGCCGCGGCCTCGGCGGCGGCGAGCGCCGCGATCCTTTCATGCTCGGGTGATTTCTCGCACACCGGGTCGGTGGCGGCGGCGTTCCCCGTGAGCGCCAGCGCCTGGCAGCGGCAGCCGCCCCAGTCGATCTCGCGCCGGTCGCACGACCGGCACGGTTCTGGCATCCAGCCGGTGCCGCGAAACCGCGTGAAGGCCTCGGATTGTTCCCAGATGTCAAGCAACGGCCGCTCGCCCACGGAATCGAAGGTCATATCGGGGATGGTTTCGGCGGCATGGCACGGCATCACTCGGCCCGACGGCGTCACGTTGAGGAACTGCCGGCCCCAGCCGCCCATGCACGATTTTGGGTACCTGGCGTAATAATCGGGAACCACGTAATCGAACACCAGAATGCCCTTCAGCCGTTCGCGCGCGGCCTCGACGATTTCCGTGGCGTGTTCTAGCTGCTCGCGGGTCGGCACCAGGGCGGCGCGGTTGCGAAGGCCCCAGCCGTAATATTGAACATGCGCCACCTCCAGGCGCTTGGCGCCGAAATCGACGGCCATCTGGATCATGGATTCCAGGTCGTCCATGTTCTGGCGGTGCATGACCGCGTTGATGGTCAACGGCAGTCCAATCTCGCCGGCCAAGCGCGCCGTCTCCAGTTTTTTGCGGTGCCCGCCCCTGAACCCGCCAATACGGTCCGCGCCCGCTTCCTCGGTCCCCTGAAAGCTCAATTGAATATGCTGCAACCCCCGGTCGGCCAGCCCTTCCAGCCGCGCCTGGTCGATCAGTACGCCGGACGTAATCAGGTTGGTGTAGATGCCCAATACCTCGGCACGTCCGACCATGTCTTCCAGGTCCTGGCGCACGGTCGGCTCGCCGCCGGAAAAATGAATCTGCAATACCCCCATGTCCGCGGCCTCCTCGATCACGCCGAGCCATTGGCCGGTGTCCATATCGCCGGAGGCGGCGGTCATCTCCAGCGGGTTCGAGCAATAGGGACAGCGCAGCGGGCAGCGGTAGGTCAACTCGGCGAGCATGGCCAGGGGCGGGTCAATATGCGGGCTGGCGGCGTTCATGCCGCCACCACTCCCTTGTCGGCGAAGTCCTGCAACAGGATGATCACGTCCTTGGCCACGGTGTCGCGGGGCGCCTCGAAGCGGGCCGACAGGTCATCGGCAATGGCGGCGACGGAAGCCTTGCCGTCGCAGCATTTGACGATTTCCAGGGCGATGTCATCGAGAACGAACATCCGTTCCGGCGCCAGCAGCACCCATTGGTCGCGGGGCTTGTCGAACTTCAGGCGCACGCCGCGCGGCAGGTGCGGCACCGAAGCCTCGCCAATGGTGACGGCGGCGGCCATCAGGCGTCCTCCGGGCGGAAGGCGCCGGGGGGAATGTGTCCGGGCGTAACATAGGCGTGGTGGAGCGCGTCCAGCTGCGCCCATAGCACATCGGTCTTGAAATAAAGTGCGGCGATGACGCCTTGCTGTTGTTCCGCCGTCTTCGCCTCGCGGAGTATGTAATCAAGCCCGAACTTCACGTCCTTGGGGGCTTCATCGAGGCGCTTATTGAAATACGACAGGGTGGTCTCGTTGGCGAAGTCGTAATGCTCGAGAAACCCCGCGATGCGCTCACGGTGGATGGCGGGCGCGAACAGCTCGGTCAGGGACGAGGCGACGGCGTCGAGCAGGGAATGCTCGGCGACAAAACGGACGTAGGCCTCGACGGCGAATTTTGTCGCGGCAAGCGCGCCGTCGGTGGATTTCACGTAGTCACGGTCCAGCCCGACCCCTTCGGCGAGCTTGAGCCAGCGTTCGATGCCGCCGTCGCCCGGCTTTCGGCCATCGTGATCCTCGATCCGGCTACGCCATTCCCGGCGCAGGTCGGAATCCATCATCTTCGAGATCAGGGCGGCGTCCTTCCTGGGGATGGCGCTCTGGTAACAATACCGGTTGAGCACCCAAGCCTGGACCTGGCCCTTGGTCGCCTTGCCGCCGTGCAGGAGTTTGTGGAACGGATGCTTGTCGTGATAGCGCTCGTCGCCGATGGCGTTGAGCCGCGCTTCCAGTTCCTCGGGGCCGAGGACATCGCTCATAGGGTGATTTCCATGCCGTCATGGCTGATTTTCCAGCCCTGGGCCTCGACTTCTTGGCGCTCGGGCGTATCGTCCAGCAGGGTCGGGTTGGAATTGTTGATGTGAATGTAGATTTTGCGCCCCACGTCCAGGTCCCGGAACGCCGCCATCGAACCGTCCTCGCCGGACATGGAGATATGGCCCATGCGCTTGCCGGTTTTGACGCCGATGCCGGCGTCGATCATTTCATTGTCCTGCCACAGCGTCCCGTCGAACAGGACAAGGGGCGCGCCCCGCAGGCGGCCCACCAGGTCCGCCGGCACCTCGGCGCAGCCCGGAATATAGAAGAAGTATTCGCCGCTTTCGGCTGACGTCACCCGGACGCCGACGGTATCGCCCTGCTCGGTGCCGAAATTGTCGCCGGCGTCCGGGTCTTCGAGATAGAGCGCGACCTTGCCGGGAACCGGGAACGGTTCGACGATCAGCCCCGAGGCCTCGCCCGCAGTCGTCACCGGCTCGAAGTTTTCTCCCAGGACGATAGCGCGGCGCTCGACGAAATCCGGATTGAGGACGCTGAAGATGCTGTTGGCCTTCAGCGTCGCCAGCACCCGGTCGGTGGCGTACAGCACCAGCGGCATCGATTCCCTGAGCGTCAGCAACCCGGCGACATGATCGACGTCGGCGTTGGTCAGCACGACCCCGGCAATGGGGCTGGTGCGCAGGCCGTGGTTGGGATGCAGTTGCGGGGTGGCGTTGATCTGCTGGCGCAGGTCGGGCGATGCGTTGAACAGGAACCAGTGGGTTCCGTCGCCGCTGACGGCGATCGATGATTGGGTGCGCGCCAGCGCTTCACCCTTGCGGGCGCTTCGGCAGGCTTCGGTATTACAATTCCACTGCGGGAACCCACCGCCCGCAGCCGATCCAAGGACTACGATTTTAAGCACGGCAAACTAAGGTTAAAAAAAACCGCCACAGACTTTTCGGGAGCACGCCCGATAGAACACTCCCGAGCGCCGCCCAAAAGGCCTCCGGCGATTTAATGAATAACTTTTGCTGCCTAGTAGAGTTCGGCGCAAGCGTAGCTGTTGATTTCCATGCCAATGCTGATTTCCAGCACCTTCGGTGTTTTCCAGGCCATGATAAGTCCTCCCAATACTTATTGTCCCCAGTTGACCAGGGACCAAAACTATGGCGCAACGGGGCAATAATTGCAAGCCAGGAAGTCCCAATATCGCCCGGTTTTCAGGGGGTTTAGAGTCATTCCGTTAAATATAGAACCGTTCTGACCGATGCCTTATGAGCCTGAGCCACCCCGGCGCGCGGTCATGCCGCGGGCCAGCGCGTGGACGTGCTCGACGATGGCGCGCCGTGTGGGAACGTCCAGCCCGACGGTCGGTTCGTCCAGCAGCAGCAGTTGCGGCCGGCGCCTCAAAAACGACGCCCATGCGGGCCAGCGCCTGCAAAAAATCCTCCCGCAACCCGACTCTGTTGACCGTGATCGTCC
>PTLK01000144.1 GCA_002938075.1 Alphaproteobacteria bacterium MarineAlpha3_Bin3 | reverse complement strand
AAAGATCAGCGGCCGGCTGGCCGACTCCCTGGCGTGGTTGTATCTGGCTTCCGCCACCCTCAAACGCTTTCACGACGATGGCCGGCCCGCCGGCGACGTGGCGCTGCTTCGGTGGTCGTGTGACCTGGCGTTGTGGAACATTCAGGAAGCTCTTCGAGGAGTTCTCGATAACCTGCCGAACAGGCTGGCCGCTTTGATGGTGCGTTTCCTGGTCTTTCCCCTGGGCGCCCGTCGCCGGCCGCCGGATGACGAATTGGGGGCCAAGGTTGCGCGGGGCTTGTTGGATGGCAACGAGATGCGGCTCAGACTGACCCCCGACATATTTATTCCCGACGCCAATGAGGATGGCCTCGGCCGGCTCGAGGCGGCATTGGATCTGATCGTCGGCGCCAAAGACAGCAATGCCAAGGTCATGGATGCGGTGCGGGCCGCTACCCTGGACCGGGAGCCCCGCGATACCCTTATCGCCCGTGCCGCCGCCCAGAAGATCATCAACGGCGAAGAGCGGAAACGCCTGGAAGCGGTCGAAGCGGCGGGGAACGACGTGATCCAGGTCGACTCGTTCGATCCCGAAACCTACGCCGGGCTAAAGGGTTGACGTGTTCGCGGCCGCGACGCTGGCTGCTGTGGGTGTGCGGAAATTAAGCTGTTTTAGGGCTCCCCGCCTTTGCCCATATGTCCGCTTTTGGCTATTAGCGGACATTCAGCCACACCCTGAATTACGTCCGCATTACCCCCGAAAGCGGACATTCCCTAGGGGTGCGACAAATGTCTGCTTTTGACCCAAAGCGGACATTTGTTGGATGGTCCCATTCAGTCTGAGGCTGGCTCCTTGTTGGTAAGGATTTTTTTAACAGTGATGCATAGCTGGTCGGTGCTGCCATGTGTCCGGCCTGTTTTTGCAGCACTGAGCTGATCCCAGACACACAAGACGCTATTTTTCAGTCAGGGTGCGGATTCCGTCCCAGTTTTCGGGCGGCTGCTCGATCAAATGGCGGCAAGCTTCGGCCATGATACTGGCGGGGGGGTCGTCCTTGATCGACTGAAAGCCTTTAAGCGCATCGGTGAATCCTCCGGCCCGGTAAAGGGCCAGAGCGTCGGCATAACGGCGGAAGTTGTCTTCCGGTTTGCTCACCGCACTTGAGGCAAATCCCTGAAGTTCGAATATCCGGGTGCCGCCGTCACGGCCCTTGACCCGGACCGTGTCCAATTCACGCACCTTGAAGTGATCGTTGACCATATCCAGGGTCGCCTCGTCGATGATGATGCGGGTTCCGTAAACCTTGTTCACGCCTTCCAGCCGGGACGACAGGTTCACCGTGTCGCCGATGCAGGTGTAATCCTGGGCCTGCTCGCAACCGATATTGCCGACGATGACCTCGCCGGTGGCAACGCCGATGCGGGCATGGATGGGAGGAAGCCCGCGGGCCTGCCAGTCCCGGCGCATGTCGGCCAGTTTTAACTGCATGCCCAAGGCCGCGTCGCAGGCCAGACGGGCATGGTTTCCCTCCGTCAACGGCGGCCCCCAGAACGCCATGATCCCGTCGCCCAGGTACTTGTCCAGAATGCCATCGCACGCCGTCAATTCGCCGGCCATGGCGCCCAGGTATTCGTTCAGGAACCCGACCAGGTGTTCGGCGTCCATGCCTTCACTGATGGTGGTGAAACCCTGAATATCGCTGAACAACAGGGTCTGAATCCGCCGCGTGCCCTCTTGCTGCAGGTTGCCTGGATTTTCCATGATGTTACTGACGATGGAGGGGTGAACATACTTGCCGAACAGGCTCCGGATTTGTTCCTTTTCCTTCAAGCCCCCGGTCATGGAATTGAAGGCCCGGGCCAGTTGACCGACTTCGTCGCGGGACTTGTTCTCCACCGTGTAATCGTAATTGCCGTCCAGGATTTCCTTGGTGCCCCGGACCAGCATCCGGATCGGGAAAACGATGCGGTTGGTCAGAAACAGGATAACCACCAGCCCGAAGACCAGCGCCGCCACGCCGAGGGCGAAGATTTTCCATTGCAGGGACACGAACGGGGCCATGGCCTTGTCCAGGCTGGCAACGAACAGATAGCCGGCGGGGCGGCCGGCTCTCTCGAAGGCGCCCTTGAGTCCGATGTAGCGTTCCTTTTCGAAGACAAAGGACTCATCCCCGCCGCCCCGGGCGGCCTTGAGAAAGGCCCAGCTTAGATCTTCGGGCGCGTTAGCCGCCACCGGCCGGCCGTCAATGTAAAAGATGACATGGATGTCGGAGCCTTCGTCTTTCAACAGATCATTGACCCATTCATCGTCGATAATGATGCCGACGGAGACGACGCCTAGGGCATAGTCGTCCGACAGAGATTCCTTCAACGGCACATGGACCGTATTCAACAGGTCACGGCCGAAGGTCAGGACCCGGGACGTATTCTTTCCGGTTTCAAGGATTTCCCCCAGCAGATCATCAACGTGTGTTTCCTCGACATGTTCCAAGATCGTAGCGAGGTATTCGTCGCGCTTCAATTTTGAACCCTTGGACGGAGACGAGACGCCGCGCACAATCATATCCTCATCGACCACGAACACCATGTCGGCATTGGTGTCGAGGATGATTTCCTCGGCGAAAGAGAAATAGTTGTCCTTCACCTGTTGCAGGAAAGAGCGGTATTTTTGATCCGACGTGATGGTGCGGACCAGTTTCAACAAATTGGCCCTCTCACTTTCAAACTTCTTCTCGAACCGTATTTTTGTCGAACGAAGCTGGCCGGTGATCTGGGCGGTCTGGAATTCTGTGGTCTGGGAATTGGTGTAATGGATCGTCCCCCCCAGCAACAGGGCGAGGATGGTGAAGAACGCCGTAAAGATTTTTCCACGAAGACCCATATCAATCGTTCATATGGTTAGCGGACGACGGTATCGACAGACAGGACTCCATCCACGTCGGTATGTTCCCCCGCCTCGACGGTGACTTTCCGTTTCAGGATGCCCAGCCGCCAGAACCAGAACAAAAGATCGTATTCGCCGGGATTCATATTTGGGAAGGCATAGGTGGAGCCGCTCCTGACGCGTTGGCTTTGCAGGCCTTCGCGCGACAGCACCGCCGTAATCAGGCTGTCATCCTCATCCGTGGTCAGTTCCAGGTCGCCAACAAGTTCCACCGTCATGTCGGCGCTGCCGCCAGGGGGCAGCAGGGGAATTTCCTGAATGCTGTCACCATTGATGTCGGCGAGGAAATAGGTCAGCGGCTTGGACGTGGCGTTTTTGATGCGAATGATGTCGCCAAATGCCACGGCAAGCGCCCGGGGCTTCTGGTCTTCATCGCCTTCGGCTTCCACCTCGTGCACCTTGCCCGGCTTGGCCGCCGGGTTCAGCAAAATGGCGTATACATCGGCGAAATCATAATTGACCATGGTATCGTTGTAGACGACCTTGCCGTCAGCGGACCCAGCATAAGGGTCATTGTCATCATAGTCTTCCTTCGATCCCAGCTCCTTGGCTTTCTTGACATAGTCCTTGTGCGGACGCGCGGTGACGGTGCCATAGACGCTGCCCTTGCCTTCCGGCGGCGGCTCATCGGGATCGAAACCATGGCCGTCGGCCAGAACCGCAACCGGCAAGGCCAACAACCCGGCTATCATGGCTGCTGCTAGAATCCCGAAGACTTGTTTCATCACTTAAGGCTAGCGCCGTTTTCTTCGTTTGCGGCTAATCTGCAGGATGACGCTGTCAACGGAAGGGCCGGAAACGGCCACATCCACCGGGGACGCGGAATAGCGGCGGTGAGAAACGGCGGCATTCAGTTTCCACTCCCCTTCCGGCACGTTTTCCAGGATAAACGTCCCAGGTTTGTCCAACAACGTGTAAAACTGCGATGGCACGACGATGATGGTGCCTTCCATGTTTTTGTGCACGGAACAATAATATTTAACGATGCCGGGTTTGGGGAAATCGACAACCAGCTCGGACCCCTTGCTGACCAACCCGACATCGAACTTGCGTGTGCGGCTGAGGGAATAGATGTTGTGGTCTATTTCGCGCCCTTCGTCGTTGATAAAGATGACCTCGCTGCCAGCGATGACGACGGTGACGGCAGGATCGAAAACCCGGCCTTTCTGCGTCACCTTGTACTTCTTGACCGCATCGGCGGCTTTTTTATTAGTCGGTTCCAAAAAAACGATTATGTTTTTCAGTTTTTTGCCGCCATAGACCTTGAGCTTGCCGGATACGGACGCGGCCAAGGCCGTTACCGGCACTGAGAACACGGTAATCATTATCAACAAAACCGGAAACACGGCGACGCAACCAAACAGGAGCCACCGTTTGCCTTTCGGTATCATAAGCCCCCTCCACACAATGAATGGCCTTCCCAGAAACATTCACCGAGTGCCTGAAATCGTTAATCCGATATAAGCTTCCGTTCAGGAAGACTTTAATGATAGATCGAACCATTACCCGCTGACTACTTATTTCCCAATTAAAGCCCTACTTTAAAAATATATAAAGGACACCCCCCATCGGCATCGCAATGTCCGCTATTGGCCATTAACGGACATTCTGCCAGACCTTGATTTAGGTCTGCTTTACCCCCGAAAGCAGACATTTGGAGGGTAGTCGCAAAACGTCTGCTTTTGACCCAAAGCGGACATCAGGGTGACGGAAAAGAGAGGAAATCTGACCCTATTTCTTCCGCATGAACAGGAAATCACCGCCGTCGTGGCCGGCGTTCCGAACGTCGGAATACTGCGGCGTTTGCTCGGGGCGACCATCACCGGCCGGCGCATTTTGCCGAACAATTGCACCCAGTCTACAGGCCGTTATTAAGGCGGCGGGGGGCACATGGCTTGAGAAAACTTCCCGTTCCGAACTTCCTTAGCGAACCTGAGCATCATCACCCCGTCGCACGCGCATCGTTTGGGCATCCAGAAGAAAAAGGTACCTTCGGGGGGGCGGAGCTTATCCTTGGCCTTGGCGTGGTGTACCATGGTTCCATGACTTCGTGGAAATGGATCGCCGTACCTGCGCTGGCCTTCCTTGCCGGCCCGGCCCTTGCCGATTCGGCCGGCAAGGCCCGCGTCGTCATCGACCAGCGGTCCGGCACCGTCGTCATCACCGAAAACGTCCGCGTCGGCACCGTGGCGGTGATGGTGGGTGGCCTCGTGATCCGCACCCGGGAAACCCCCGAGGTCTCCCATCCCGGCCCCTTCGCGCGGGCGGGCGAGACCGTCGTCGTGCCCCGCACCCGCATCCGGATCGAGGAAGGGAAGGGGAGACGGCTGGTCATCCTGCCGGCGAACTCGACGCTCCGCCAACTGGTGAACCGCTTGAAC
>PTLK01000143.1 GCA_002938075.1 Alphaproteobacteria bacterium MarineAlpha3_Bin3 | reverse complement strand
CGGAAGCAGCGGAGCAGGGGCTTAGAGCGCACCAAGTTTGAATGAAATCATTTGAACTTGGTGTGCTCTGGTTGCGGCGCATGCCGCAACCAGCCGCGTAGCGAGCGTTAGCCCGAGTGGCGTCTGAACGCAGGGTTGATCGTGTGATCGCGATCAATCATGACACGCTATAGGGAGAAATAATTATACTGTCCCCGTTTTCGACCGATCGCCAAACCGAACGGGCCGGCGAGGAGTTTTTTACGCTCAGGGAGAAGAGGAAAGAGGGAAAAGGGAAAAGTTTAGGAAGGAGGATAACCGTAGATCAGCGCGTGCTTAATGTGAAGTAGTTCCGACCTTATCTAACACCGCTCCTTGCAAAAGGAGAGGGTTACCGGTTTTGATAGCGGTGCAAACCAAAACATCAAAACCTTAAGGAGGTAACCCTCATGCTACAGAGTAATCAAAAAATCATCCGTCATAAAGTCGGCCTTCTCAATCTGGCCGAGGAACTTTGGAATGTGTCGAAGGCGTGCCAGGTGATGGGCTTGTCCCGAGATACATTTTACCGGTATCGCGACGCGGTCACCGAAGGCGGCGTCGAGGCGCTGCTGGAACGGACACGCCGGGGTCCCAACCCGAAGAACCGGGTCGATCTTGAAACCGAAAACACGGTTGTCGCGTACGCCGTCGAATGTCCGGCCCACGGCCAGGTCCGGGTCAGCAACGCGTTGCGCAAGCTGGGCGTGTTCGTATCGGCCAGCGGGGTGCGCTCAATCTGGCTTCGCCATGACCTGGCCAACTTCAAGGCGCGGCTGAAAGCCCTGGAAGCCACGGTCGCCGAAGAGGGCATTTTCCTCACCGAGGCCAAGGTCCAGGCGCTGAAAAAGAAGAAACTGGATAACGAGGCCTGGGGCGAGATCGAGACCGCACACCCCGGTTATCTGGGCTCGCAGGATACGTTCTATCTATGTCGGCACCCTCAAGGGCGTCGGACGGGCCTCCGGGGAACGGGGTTGTCCCCCGAAACCCCCAGGGCCCGGACAGGGACATCAATAAGACGACAAATGACGACTTACCAAGCCCTTTCGCGGCGCCGAATCAAGCGGGATCAAGGAGTTAGGGCGCAAAAGGCGCTAAAAAATGACGACATACGGACGACACGATGACGACACGGGGACGACATGAGGACGACATGGAGACGACATGTTGAAGACGGGGAGAAACGACAGGAGGGGACGGCCATGATAACCGTTGGCGGCGGTGGCCGGAACACGGTATGCCAAGGCCGGGGAGGAAAGGAGGAAAACGCCGATGGTTAAATCCAGCGTCACTTACGTTATTTTCGACGTCTATGGGACCGTCGTCGACTGGCGGTCCAGCGTCATCGCCGAGGCCCGAGCGCTTGGGGAACGTAAAGGTATCGAAGGCGTCGACTGGGAGGCGTTCGCCGACGCCTGGAAGGCCGCCTACCGGCCGTCCATGGACGAGGTCAACGCAGGCCGGCGGCCATGGACCACCAACGACGTCCTGCAACGCCAACGCCTGGACGTGATCGCCGGGGAATTCGGACTCCAAGGATTATCCGAAGCCGACAAGGACGGCCTCAACCGCGCCTGGCACCGGCTTGCGCCCTGGCCCGATGCGAACCCCGGGCTGCTCCGCATCAAGGCCAAGCACCCGATCGGCACGTTTTCCAACGGCAGCTTCCATCTGCTCGCCAACATGGCCCGGCACGCCGGCCTGCCCTGGGACTTCATCATCTCGGCCGACAACTTCCGCCGTTACAAGCCGGCCCCGGAGATTTACCTGGGCGCCATCGAGCTGCTCGGCGGCGAGGCGGAGCGCATCTTGCTGGTTGCCGCGCACAACTACGACCTGGCCCAGGCCCGCAAACACGGCATCAAAACCGCTTACGTCTGCCGCAAGACCATGTTCGGGCCGAACCAGGACCGGGACCTGGAAGCCGAGGACGATTGGGACATCGTCACCGATTCCATCGAAGGCGCCGCCGATGCCTTATGTGTTTGAGGGTGGGGCGTTTGAAGACCTGTTGTTTAAAGGCCGGTTAAAGCAAGCCGCTGTCGCCGCCGTCGCCGCCTTCGAAGGGTTCCTCGCCGTCGCCGAACAGGTCCTCGACCATGTCGAATTCCTTCCGCAGCCCGCGCCAGTCCAACAGCTTCTTCTGCGCCCCTTCGGGGAAATCGGTGAACATGATCACCTTCTTGTCGATCAGCACCTCGATCAAGTCCTCGATGACACGGACCAGGCCGAGGTCCGACCTAGCCCAATCGTCGTCGGGGTCGGTGGAAGGGATGTTATCGTGGATGAAGGCCCCCAACGCCGGATTGTTGGGCGCCACCTCCTAGGCGCCTTGCACCGGTTCGGTATAGACGGCGAGAATCTTGCCTTTGGCGTCCCTGTGCACGAACGGCATGGGTGCGGTCCCCCGAATGGTTGCGGCCTAATGATTAGTGTAAACCGGGGACTAAAGGGTTGGTTAACAAAAATTCGGAATTTCGCTGGCCATTTCGTCGGCAAAGAAAACTCCCCAGCGAGTCGGCCGGGAAGATTGACCGCGGTCATAGTCGCCGCCGCCTTGGTTATGGTCCTCTTGGTGATCCCCTTGGGGGGCTGTCAGGCGCCACCGTTAACCACCCCCGTGTCATCGCCTGGGCAAGCCATCACCGACGTCCGGGCTTACCAAGCGCCGCCGCTTCTCGGCGTCGACGCCCTGATCCGCCGCCACGGCCTTTCCGGTGCCCGGGTCGGCTATGCGCTCCTGGATCTCGAAAGCGGCGACCTGTTCGCCGGCCGCAATGAAAACGCGCTTTTCATTCCCGCCTCGACGGCCAAGGTGCCGACCACGGTGGCGGCGCTCGGTATCCTCGGCCCCCGCTACCGTTTCCAGACCCGGGTGCTGGTCACCGGCAAGGTGGCGAAAGGCGGCGGGGGCGGCGGGGGCCAGGGGGGCATATTAGAAGGCAATCTCACCCTGCAAGGCGGCGGCGATCCGCTGCTTACAATCCAGGACCTGATGGGCCTGGCCCAGAAGCTCAAGGACGCGGGCGTTTCCGGCGTCTCGGGTAAGTTTTTTTACGACCAATCGTTGCTCAAGACGACGGCCCAGATCGACGCCCGGCAACCGGAAAACGCGCGCTACAACCCGGGCTTAAGCGCCTTGTCACTGGATTTCAACCACACACTGCTGAATTGGCGGCCGACGCTTGAGCCGGGGGGCGAGGCGGGCGTGGTGCGAGCTTTCGAGACCCCGGTTCTCGGCAACCCGCGGCCGGGGCTCAACCCCGCCGATCCCGGCCCCGGACGTAATGTGGTTCTTGGGCGGGATGGGCGTTGGCTGTTGTCGCCTTCGGCGGCCATCGAAGGGGCCGAGTTCTTGCCGGTCAAACGCCCGGGGCTTCGCACCGCCCGGGTGTTCCGGCGCGTGGCCCGAATGCTCGGGGTGACGCTGCCCGAACCGCGGGCCGGGACGGCGCCTCCCGAAGCCCGCCCGATGGTCCGCATCCGGGGCCTGGCGTTGGCCGATGTGGTCCGGCTGGCGCTCGAGCATTCAAACAACATGGTCGCCGAACTGATCGGCCAGGTGGCGGCCCGCCATCTCGACGGCGAGGCGAAGGAATTGGCCGAGGGAGCCGAATCGTTGAGCCGCTGGTTGCGAAAACGCCTGCCCGATACCGCCTGGGACGGCTTTCGCCTGGCCAACCATTCCGGGCTGTCATCGAAAGCCCGCGTCACGCCCCGCCAAATGGCGGCGATTGTCCGCCTGGCCGCCTACCGGCGTCATGGCGGCGGCAGCTATCTTTCCCTGTTGCCGGCCTCGGGGCTCAGGAATTCGATGCGCGGACGTTTCCGCGACCCGACTACGGCGCTCAAAATTTGGGCCAAGACGGGGACGCTCAAATACGCCAAGGGGCTGGTCGGCGTCTTTTTCGCCGCCAGCGGCCGGCCGGTGGCGTTCGCGCTGTTTGTCACCGATTTCGCCAAGCGCCGCGTCTATGACGCCGCCGCCAACGCTCAGTCGCCCGCCGTCGCCGGTCCGGCGGAGGACTGGATCCGCCGCGCCGAAGCGCTGGAGGAGGACCTGCTCCGGGAATGGATTCTCGGAATTTGACGGCCGACAAAAAACCCCCGGCGGTTTCTACCGCCGGGGGAGCAATGAACGATAGGGGCTTAGCGTTTTAGCGCGACGGTCCCATCATTTGATCCGCGGTTTGGATAACCTTGGAGTTCATTTCATAGGCCCGTTGGGCCGCGATCAGGGCGGCGATTTCGTCAATCGGGTTGACGTTGGAGGCCTCGACGAAGCCCTGCAGCAATGACCCGAAGCCCGCCTGCGAAGGGTTATTGACGTTCGCCGGGCCCGAGGCGGCCGTTTCCCTGAACAGGTTGTCGCCAAGAGCCTCGAGGCCGCCCTGGTTGGGGAAAGTGGCGATCTGGATGGTGCCGACGTTGTCCGGTTCGTCTTCGCCCGCCAATATCGCCAGCACCTCGCCCGAGGAGTTGATGGTGACGTCGATGGCTTCGAGCGGAACGTTGATCCCCGGCTGCACCGCGAAGCCGTCATGGGTGACCACTTGGCCCTGGCCATTGAGCTGGAAGGTCCCGTCCCGGGTATAGGCCGTGTCGCCGTTCGGCAGCAACACCTGGAAGTAACCCTCGCCCTGGATCGCCAGATCGAGGGTGTTTTCGGTGGCCCTCAGGCTTCCCTGCTCGATGATGCGGTAGATCGAAGCCACCTGCACGCCTTGGCCGCTGACCATGCCCCCCGGCACGGTCTCGCCGGCCCTTGATGACGCCGATGGTTTGCGTTCCGCAACGGTGTAGAGAAGATCAGAGAATTCCGTCCGGCGGCGCTGGTATCCGGTGGTGTTCATGTTGGCGAGGTTGTTCGCCACCACCTCGGTCTTATGCTGCTGGGCGATCATTCCCAATGCCGCGATTTGCAGTGCTTTCATTGGTCCCGTCCTTTTCTTGTTCCCGTCTTTGTGTCTTCTTCAGGCCCCGTCGCCGCCTTACAGCCGCGGTTGTTTCGGGCCTTCTTGCGGCAAAGAACTGCAGGATGCGTGCCAAACTGGAAAACTTATTTAAATCAAATGATTGACAGGCGTTGACGGGATTAATGCCGGTTTAACGGGCCTTTCCGGCAGGCCCTGCCCGGCAACTATTACCAGGACCTTAAGTCATTGAAAAACTTAGATCAATTGTAAAAAAGGCAAAAGGAGCGGAAACGCCTCCGGCTTCCCCTGAAAACCCCTTAAAAGCCCTCAAATCTCGACGATCTTGCCGTCCTCGGCGGTCTCGAAATCGAGGCTTTTGATGCGCT
>PTLK01000142.1 GCA_002938075.1 Alphaproteobacteria bacterium MarineAlpha3_Bin3 | reverse complement strand
GTTTCCTCCCCTCCCCAGGGTTCGATTATAAGGGTTTGTTTATAAGCAAAAAATATCAGTCTTCCATCGGCTCGCCGCCCATTTCACGGATCATGGCGCGCAGCGAGTCGGCGGCCGCCTGCAGCGCCCCTTCGTCGGCCGAGCGGACGACCAGGCAGGTACCGACTTGTCCGTGGCGGACGAAGGGATAGCTGCCGAACTCGACCGGGGCGTGGTCTTCTTGCAGTTGCCCCAGGGGCGCCGCCATGACGCCTTCGGGCAGCGACACGGTGATCGACACCGATTGCACCGGATCACCGCCGACAAGGTTGTGTTTATAACCGTCGAACATGGCCTGCATGATGCTCGGCACGCCGGGCATGACGATGACGTTCTCGATCCGGAACCCGGGCGCCCGGGAAACCGGGTTGTCGATCAGTTCCGCGCCTTCGGGCATGTCGGCCATGCTCAGCCGGGCCTCGGTGATCTCCTCGGGCCGGTAATGGCCGCGCAGGACCGCCTCGGCCTCGGCGTTGCGGCCGAATTCCCGCCCCAAGGCCTTGGCCACGGCGGCCGACGTGATGTCGTCGTGGGTCGGGCCGATGCCGCCGGTGGTAAAGACGTAATCAAACTTGGCCCGAAGCGCGTTGATCGCTTCGACGATTTCATTCTCTGCGTCGGCGATCACCCGCGCCTCCATCAGGCGCACCCCGACCCGGTTGAGGCCGACAGCCAGGAACCGCACATTGGCGTCCTGGGTGCGGCCCGACAGCACCTCGTTGCCGATGATCACCAGGGCCGCGGTGACGGTTGGTTTTTCCGACATGATCGGCACTCTACCAGAGCCCGGCCGGAACGAAAAACGGCCCCGGAGGCGAACAAACGGGGCCGTTCCTTAACGAGGAAGGCGGAGAGTATCCCCGCCAACCCCGGGAGGTAGTCAGTTGAGAATCTGCCAACTTCCGTCGGGCTGGCGGCAACTTGTTCCATAAGCCGATTCGGGCTTGCCGCCGACATCGACCGTGGTCCGGTATTCACGGCAATAGGTGCCGGTCTGGGTGTTGGTTCCGTCGCGGACCGCCGTCACCGTTCCGAAATTTCCGGATTCGGGATGCGGGAAAGGACCTCAAACACTATGCTGGACCCTATACCAGACAAGGACGGGCTTAAATTTAACGACGATCAGCGCCGGGAATACCTCAACCTGACCGACCAGGTGGGGATGAAATGGCTGGAGGTTTTCGAGGGCGACACGGAGTTCTATTCCGCCGCCTATTGGGACCTGTTGACCGGCCTTTGGCGTACGGACGGGCCCCGGCGCAAGACCGATGCCCTGGGTCTGATGAAAGGCATCAAAAGCGTCCATACCGCCGGCAAGTACCTGGATACCGCCATTGAGCGGGGCATTATCGTCGAAACGGACAACCCCCAGGACGCGCGTTAGAAGCTGGTGGGGCTATCGGCCGATATGCGGGGGCGGTTGGATGGCTTTTTCGATGCCGCCGTCAGCATCCTTCAACGGTCCGGCCAAGAGGTCGAAGCCCTGGGTCCGGTCCCGAAAGATTCCTAAAATTTTTCTTAAACAGCCTTAAAGCAGGTCCCTAAGCATCGCCACCAAGGGCGCGTCGGCCGGCGGCATGGGGTAATCGCCGAGGCGTACCGGGCGCACCCATTTCAGCTCCTGGCCGTCGCGGGGCTCGGGCGTGCCCTTCCAGACGCGGCAGACGTAAAGCGGCATCAACAGGTGAAAGTCGTCGTAGACGTGGGACGCGAAGCTCAACGGCGCCAGGCAGCTTTCGGTGATGTCGATGCCCAACTCCTCGTCGAGTTCGCGCACCAGCGCTTCTTCCGGCAACTCGCCGTCGCCGACCTTGCCGCCAGGGAATTCCCAAAGCCCGGCCATGGCCTTGCCTTTGGGGCGCTTGGCGATGAGCACCCGGCCGTCGGCGTCGATGAGCGCCACGCAGACCACCAGCAGCGTCGGCAGCGCCTTGGCCGGACGCTTGAATTCGGCCTCCAGGCAGCCGCGGTCAGGACCGGTAATCGGCATTGATGTCGATGTAGCCGTGGGTCAGGTCGCAGGTCCAGACGGTGGCCTGCCCGCCGCCGCTGGTGCCGGCGTTTACAGAGATATTGACCTCTTGGCCCTTCATGTGTTCGGCCACCGGCGCCTCGTCATAGCCGGGCACGGCGCCGCCGGCTTTGGCCACCGGAACGCCGCCGATGGCGATTTCCAGGCGCTCGGGGTCGATCGTCTCGCCGGCCTTGCCGACGGCCATGACGATGCGGCCCCAGTTGGCGTCCTCGCCGGCGACGGCCGTCTTGACCAGCGGCGAATTGGCGATGGAAAAGGCGATCCGCTTGGCGGCATGGTCCGTCTCGGCGCCGCCGACGGTGACGGTGATGAACTTCGTGGCGCCTTCGCCGTCGCGCACCACCTGTTGCGCCAGATCGACCATCAGGCCCGCCAATTTGGCCCTGAAATCATCGAGGCCGCCGTCTTCCGCGCCGGTAATGGGGCGGTGGTCGCCGCCCTGGCCGGTGGCGAACAGCAGCACCGTGTCGCTGGTCGAGGTGTCGGAATCGACGGTGATGCGGTGGAACGACTTCTCCACCGCCTCGGCCAACAGGGTTTGCAGCACGTCCGCCGGCAGGGCCGCGTCGGTGAAGACGAAGGCCAGCATGGTCGCCATGTCGGGCGCGATCATCCCCGATCCCTTGGCGATGCCGTTGAGGGTGACGTCGAGGCCGCCGATGTCGGCGGTGCGGGTGGCGCCCTTGGGGAAGGTGTCGGTGGTCATCATCGCCTTTGCCGCCGCTTGCCATGCGCCGGGCGCCAAGTCCGCCTTCAGCCGCGGCAGCGCGCCGATGATCTTATCGAACGCCAGCGGCTTGCCGATGACCCCGGTCGAGGCGGCGAAGATCTTCGACGGGCAGCAGAAAAATTGATCGGCGACGGCCTCGACCGTCCGTTCCACCGCCTGCATCCCCTTCGCCCCGGTAAAGACGTTGGCGCCGCCGGAATTGACGATCAGGCCCCGGGCCTGTCCACCCCCCCGGAGCGCCTTGCGGGACCATTGCACCGGGGCGGAAGCGGTGAGCGAACGGGTGAACACCCCTGCGGCCGTCGTATCGGGAGCCAATTCCACGACCATCAGGTCGCTGTCGCTGCTTTTCTTCAGCCCGCAGGCGCCGGCGGCCAGCGCCACCCCAGCGATGTCGGGCATTGGCGGAAAGGATTCCGGCGCCAGCGGCGAAATTTTCTCTTCGTTGTGTTTCGGGCTCATGGTCTTGTCTCGGGTCACGCGCCAAGGCACCCACCCGGGAACGCCGGCGGATCGGCGTCGGCGGACGGGATAGGAGACTAGGGCTTCTTTTCGCCGGCCGGGGCCGCCCCCTCCAGGGGCGAGCCGTCGGCGTTGAATCGGGCAATCTTCGCCTCGCCCCTGAGCCGGTTAATATAAGCGGTGCCGGCTTCCTGGGATAGTTCGTTGCGAAGATACTGTTCGACATCCTCGAAGCTCGGCGCCTCGGACTTCTTGCGGTCCTCGACCAGGATCACGTGCCAGCCAAACTGGGTCTTCACCGGGATTTCGGTAAACGCGCCCTTTTTCAGCTTGAAGGCCGCGGCCTCAAACGCCGGTACCATCTGGCCACGGCCGAAAAAGCCGAGTTTGCCGCCGTCGGAAGCCGACGGCCCGGTCGAGCGTTCCCGGGCCAAGGCGGCGAAATCGCCGCCTTTTTTGAGGTCGGCGATGACCCCCTTGGCCTTGTCTTCCGTCTCGACAAGGATATGACGCGCCTTGATCTGCTCGTTGGCGGCCATTTCCTTGGCCGCGTCCTTGAAGCGGGCCCGGACGTCGGCGTCGCTGACGCCTTCCTTGATGGTCTTGGAAAGTGCCATCCGTTGCAGGACCTGGTCCTCGATGCGGGCCATTTGGTCCTTGAATTCCTGAAGTTGGTGCAGGTTTTGGCGCCGGGCGTCGGCGGCCGCCAGCCGGGTGTCGATGAGGTTGTCGACCAGGCCCGAGAAGATGGTCTCGAAAGGAACCTGCTGGTATTGCTGCGGCAGGCGCCGGTGCGCGGCCCGGACATCGGACAGCAGGATGTCATGGCCGTTGACGGTGGCGACCACAGTGTCTTCGGCGGCAAAACCAGGGTGGCCGCCGGCGGCGGTGATGACAAGGGCCAACAGGGCGGCGGGCGCGAGGCGCGAAAACATCACCGACGATCCTTTCAAACGCCGGTCCTCGGGGTGTTTCGGGGGAGTCGTCCGATCCGGCGGTATATGCTTTGGGGGGATAAAGCACATCGTCCGGTAGAGGACAAGGGGGGCCAAGGCGATAGCGTTCATGAGCCGGTGAATGGGCTTTTGACGTTCCTCACCGGCTCGACGGGCATCGTCCCCGGTCTGGCCCCGGACCGGCGTTCAATTTAGGATGTCCGGGGGGGTGAAACGAACGGATCAGGGGTTATGGCAATGAAGCGCGGAGTCCTGAAATGGTGTCCCGCAGCAGTCTTGGCGGCGGCGGTAACGATTGCCCCCGGCGCCGCCGGGGCGCAGTCGGCCAGCAACCAGACCATCCTCGAGCACTTCAACATCATCGCCTTCGGCAGCGAATACACCGGGCGGCGGTACGACCATGTGCGCAAGTGGCGGGCGCCCATCCTGGTCGGCATCGAGGGCAAGGTTCCTGCTTATTTCGAGACCTTCGTCCTTCAGCATATCGGCGACTTGCAACGCCTCACCGGCCATCCGATACGGCTTTATTATTCGCCTACCATGTACCGGGAGGGCCGCCTGGCGCCGGATTTCGACCAAACCAAGATCAATCTGATCCTCTATTACCTGCCGGTGAAGCGGATTCCAGAACGATTATCGTGCTATTTCGATAACGACCCCAAAAAGGTGCGGGAAATGATCCGGACTTCCACCTGCTTCGCCAAGTTCGGGACCCGGAAGAACGAGATCCGCTGGGCGATCGCGGTGTTTCCGTCCCACCATCCCAAGGACTATATGCGGGCCTGCGTGGTCGAGGAACTGACCCAGGTTCTGGGCCTGCCCAACGATTCCGACGCCGTCAAGCCTTCCATCTTCAACGACCAGAGCCGTTATTTCGAGTTGACGGACCACGACCGGCGGATGCTGAAGATGCTCTATGACCCGCGGATCACCCCCGGCATGCCGCGAAAGGAAGCCTTGCGCCAAGGGCGCCTGATCCTCGACGAGCTGAATCCCCAGTGACTAATTTCAACCCATTTTGAAACACCCCCGAAGGGCACCGCCGGTGGGTGTCTCCGAACGAGTGTGATTGCCATCACTGCCAGGACGCCGATAAAAAGGCAGGTTAAAGGCGAATCGCTGCCCAAAAGCAGTTTTAGGCCCTTCGAAGGGCT
>PTLK01000141.1 GCA_002938075.1 Alphaproteobacteria bacterium MarineAlpha3_Bin3 | reverse complement strand
GCCTGGCCGCGGTCGGATTCCAGTTCCGGGTCGCGGTCGAGAATGAGCGCCGCGTCGTCGCGGGCAGCGGCGAGCAGCTCGCTGTGGACTTGAAGGTCGGCGATGTGGAATTCCGGCAGGCCGCTTTGCCGGGTGCCTAGCAATTCGCCGGCGCCGCGCAGTTTCAGGTCTTCCTCGGCGATCCGAAAGCCGTCGTCGGTTTCGCGCATGATCTCGAGCCGCGCCTTGGCCGCCGCCGTCAGGGACGGGGCGTACAGCAACAGGCAGGTGGACGGCTTGTCGGCCCTGCCGATGCGGCCGCGAAGCTGGTGCAACTGCGCCAGCCCGAAGCGCTCGGCGTGTTCGATCACCATGACCGTCGCGTCCGCCACGTCGACGCCGACCTCGATGACGGTGGTGGCGACGAGGATCTTGGTTTTCCCGGCGGCGAAGGCGGCCATGGCAGCGTCCTTCTCCTTGCCCTTCATGCGCCCGTGCACCAGCCCCACCCGGTCGCCGAACAGACCCTTCAGGTACGCGTGGCGGTCCTCGGCGGCGGCGACGTCGAGGACTTCCGATTCCTCGACCAGCGGACACACCCAATAGACGCCGGCGCCGGCTTCGAGGGACCGCTTCAACCCCTGCGTCACCTCGTCCAAACGCTTGATGGGCATGACCCGGGTATCCACCGCCACCCGCCCGGCCGGCTTGTCGTGCAGGCGCGACACGTCCATGTCGCCGTAGGCCGTCAGCATCAGCGTCCGGGGGATCGGCGTCGCGGTCATGACGAGAATGTCCACGGCCCGGCCCTTGGCCGCCAGGGTCAGGCGCTGATGGACGCCGAAACGGTGCTGTTCGTCGATCACCGCCATGGCCAACGCCTTGAATGCGACGTCGTCTTGAAAAAGCGCGTGCGTGCCGACGGCCAGCGCCGCCTCGCCCGAAGAAAGCTTTTCGAGGACCGTTTCCCGGGCCTTGCCTTTCTCGCGCCCGGTCAGCAACACCACCTCGATTCCGGCGGCCCGGGCCAGGGGTTCGATGGTCGCCAGATGCTGGCGGGCGAGGATTTCCGTCGGCGCCATCATTGCCGCCTGCTCGCCGGCCTCGACGGCGCTCAGCATCGATAGCAGCGCGACCACGGTCTTGCCGCTGCCGACGTCGCCCTGCAGCAGCCTCAGCATACGCACCGGGTCCGCCATGTTGGCGGCGATTTCCTTCAGCGCCTGTTCTTGGGACGGCGTCAGGCTAAACGGCAACACCGCCGTCACCTTGGCCCTGAGCCGCCCGTCGCCTTCGATGGCGCGGCCCTTGACCCGGCGCATGGAAAGCCGGACCAGGGCCAGGGCCAGTTGGTTGGACAGCAATTCGTCGTAGGCAAGCCGTTGGCGGACCGGTGCCATGGCGTCGAGAGCCGCCTCGTCCTCGGGTTCGTGGGCGAACAAAAGCGCGTCGCGCCATCCTTTCCATTTGTGCTTTGCCAGATAGGCGGCGTCGATCCATTCCGGCAGCTCCGGCAGTCCGTCGAGCGTGGCGCGGACGGCCTTGCCCAGGACCTTGAGCGTCAACCCCGTGGTCAGCGGATAGACCGGCTCGACGGCTTGCAGGCGGGCGATCTCGTCGGCCGTGCCGATGTGGTCGGGGTGGGTGATCTGGATTTCCTTGGCGAAGGTTTCGACCTTGCCGCTGACCACCCGGACCTCGCCCTCGGGGAGCGTCTTCCTGAGGTAATCTTCGTGAGCGTGGAAGAACACCAGGGCGATGGTGCCGGTGTCGTCGGAGCAGTAGACCTTGTAGGGAAGCCGCTTATTGGGCGGTTTTTTGTGGCGTTCCACGGTCAACGTCATGGTGGCGACGGCGCCGGGCTGGGCGTCCTTGACCTTGGGCGCGTAACGGCGGTCGATGATCGCCGACGGCAGGTGCCAGCAGAGGTCGACCAGGTTGGGCCCGGCGGCCTTTTCTACCAGCTTCGAAATCCTCGGCCCGACGCCGGGCAGCGTCGTCACCGGCTTGAACAGGGAGAATAGGGCTTCGGGTCGCATGGCGGTGGCATCCGGGTTGGGAGTTCTTTATATCCTAGTGAATAAATCCGGAGCGTCCATGGACCCGCGCCGCAAAAGATTGTTGTACCGTTGCCAGCACTGCGGCATGAAGGAAAACGACATCCTTCTCGGCCGTTTCGCCGGCGCGCATATCGGCGACCTCAGCGAACAGCAGATGGACCAATTGGAAGCCTTGCTGCAACAGGGCGACAACGACCTTTACAACTGGATCACCGGCAAGACGCCGGTGCCGGCGGCCCTCGACCTTGACCTGATGGCGTGGCTGAAAAAGTTCAATAACGCTCATTAAATTCTCGTGGACACCCTGAAGGAAACCGTCAAACGCTTATCCGAGACAGGCGACCGGCTTTTGGTCGGCGGCGTGCCGGAAGGCTTCGACGCCCTTTTGCTGGTCACGCTGGCCACCGAAGGTGGCGACGTTCTCATGGTATCGCGCGACGACGTCAGTATGGCCAGAAAGGCCGAGGCCCTTTCGTTTTTCGCCCCCGGCCTGGAAAAGCTCGAATTCCCGGCCTGGGACTGCCTGCCCTATGACCGGGTGTCGCCGAGGCCGGAACTGGTCAGCCGCCGCATCGATACCCTGACGAGGATGCTGCGGCCGCCGAAAAAAGGGCAGGGCAGGGTGATCCTGACGACGGTGTCGGCGTTGTTGCAGCGCGTCCCGCCCAAGGAAGCCTTCACCGACGCGGTCATGACCCTGAAGGCCGGGCAACGCCTGGACCCGGCCGACCTGAGTGGTTTCCTTTCGACGCACGGCTATTTCCGCGCCAACACGGTGATGGAGCCCGGCGAATACGCGCCACGCGGCGGCATCGTCGATGTCTTTCCGACCGGCGCCGCCGAGCCCTTGCGGCTCGATTTCTTCGGTGACGAACTGGAGGCCCTGCGCACCTTCGACGCCGCCAGCCAACGCACCACCGGAAAGCTGAAAATGGCGGAACTGAAGCCGGTCAGCGAGGTAATGCTCGACGACGGCGCCATTTCCCGGTTTCGATCCGGTTACCGGGTGCTGTTTGCAAAGGCCGGCGACGACGATCCGCTTTACGGCGCCGTCTCCGCCGGCCACCGCCACATCGGCATGGAACACTGGCTGCCGCTGTTTCACGAAAAGCTGGAAACGCTTCTGGACTACGCCCCCGAAGCCCGGATTGTCCTCGACCATCAGGCCGAAGAGGCGCGGGACGCGCGGCTCGACTTGATCGCCGAATATTACGCCGCCCGGCGGAGCTTCTTGGACGCCAAGCCAAAAACCGGCCTTGGCCCGGCGGGGGCGCCTTATCATCCGGTGCCGCCGGAGGCGTTGTTTCTCGACGCCAAGGATTGGGACCGACTGTTGGCGGACCGCTCCGTGGCCGGATTGTCGCCCTTTGCCGTGCCGGACGATGGCCCAGGCGCCATCGATGCCGGGGCCCGGGCGGGACACGACTTCGCCGACGTCCGCGTCAGGCCCGATGCCAACGTCTTCGACGCCCTTGGCGACCATGTCCGCGAACAGCAGGCCGAAGGCCGCCGCGTCGTCATCACCGCCTTTACCCAGGGCTCGATGGACCGCCTGGCCTCGTTGCTGAACGAACACGGGCTTTCGGGCCTGAGGCCGGTCGAAAAGTGGCAGGACGCGGCCACCCTCGACGCCAAGCAAGCGGGATTGGCGGTGGTCGGGCTGGAGCGCGGGTTCGTCGCTACCCTGGAGTCCGGGGGGCTGGCGGTAATTACCGAAACCGACATCCTGGGCGACCGCATGAGCCGCCCGTCCCGGCCACGGGTCAGGCCCGAGAACTTCATCGCCGAGGCATCGGTGCTCGGCCCCGGCGACCTGGTGGTTCACATAGACCACGGCATTGGCCGTTTCGACGGGCTCGACACCATCGAGGTCGGCGGCGCGCCCCATGATTGCCTGCGGCTTCTTTACGACGGCGGCGACAAGCTGTTTCTGCCGGTCGAGAACATCGAGGTCATTTCGCGCTATGGCTCCGAGGAAGCCGGCGCCCGGCTTGACCGGCTCGGCGGCGCTGCCTGGCAGGCCCGCAAGGCGCGGCTGAAGGAGCGCATCCGCGACATGGCCGATGAGCTGATCCGTGTCGCCGCGGCCCGGGAGTTGAAAACCGGCGTCCGTATCGCCGTCGAGGAGGGAATCTATGAAGAATTCTCGGCCCGCTTTCCCTATACCGAGACCGAAGAACAGGCCCAGGCCATCGACGACACCATGGCCGACTTGGGCGGCCGGCGGCCCATGGACCGGTTGATCTGCGGTGACGTCGGTTTCGGCAAGACCGAAGTCGCCCTTCGTGCCGCCTTTGCCACCGCGCTCGACGGCCGCCAGGTGGCGGTGGTGGTGCCGACGACGCTGCTGTGCCGGCAGCATTTCCAGACCTTCGGCGACCGGTTTCAGGGCCTGCCCGTGCGGATCGAGCAGATCTCACGCCTGGTGACCGCGAAGCGTGTCCGAAAGGTCAAGGCGGGTCTCGCCGATGGCACCGTGGACATCGTCATCGGCACCCATGCGCTGTTGGCCAAGGACGTTGAATTCAGGGACTTAAGCCTCCTGGTCATCGACGAGGAGCAGCATTTCGGCGTCTCCCACAAGGAGCGGTTGAAGAAACTGAAGGCCGACGTCCATGTGCTGACCTTGACGGCGACGCCGATCCCGAGGACTTTGCAACAGGCGTTGACGGGGCTTCGCGAAATGAGCCTGATCGCGACGCCGCCAGTGGACCGGCTGGCGGTGCGCACCTTCATTCTGCCCTATGACCCGGTGATCGTCCGCGAGGCGATCCTGCGCGAGAAATACCGCGGCGGGCAGACGTTTTTCGTCTGCCCCCGGGTCAGCGACCTGGACCGTATCACGGCGGCGTTGGGGGATTTGGTGCCCGAGGTCAAGGTCGCCGCCGCCCACGGACGCATGGGGGCGAGGGACCTGGAATCGACGATGACCAAGTTTTACGACGGTGCCTTCGATGTGCTGGTTTCGACCAACATCATCGAATCCGGGCTCGACCTGCCGGCGGTCAACACCATCGTCATCCACCGCGCCGACATGTTCGGGCTGGCGCAGCTTTATCAGCTGCGCGGCCGCGTCGGGCGGTCCAAGGTCCGGGCCTATGCCTATCTGACCCTGCCGCCGGGCCGCATGCTTTCGCCGGCGGCAGAAAAGCGCCTCGAGGTCATGCAGACCCTGGATACCCTGGGCGCCGGATTTTCGTTGGCCAGCCATGATCTCGACATCCGCGGCGCCGGCAACCTTTTGGGGGCCGAACAATCGGGCCATATCCGCGAGGTCGGCATCGAGCTCTACCAGCAGATGCTGGAAGAAGCGGTGGCCGAGGCCCGGGGGCTGGCCCAAGGACTGA
>PTLK01000140.1 GCA_002938075.1 Alphaproteobacteria bacterium MarineAlpha3_Bin3 | reverse complement strand
GGTCCCGGGAAGGACAAGGACGGGAACCTCGAAGAGAACGTCGTGACCCTGACCATCGAAGACAACGGCGGCGGCCTGCCCAAGGATGACCGCGAACAATTGACCGAGCCCTACGTTACCATGCGCACCAAGGGCACCGGGCTCGGGCTCGCCATCGTCAAAAAAATCATGGAAGACCATAACGGCCATTTGCTGCTCGAAGATCGTGACGGCGGCGGCGCCAGGGTGTCGTTGGTTTTCTACCCGATGGAACAGCCTGCCGGGACCGGCCCGGACGGCGAAGAAGAGGACCGAGACCCGATGAAGGTGGCGACCAGCTTGATGACCAACAGATTATAAGGTCGAGCAATCATGGCCCACGACATCCTGATTGTTGACGACGAAGCCGATATCCGGGTGCTGACCTCGGGCATCCTTCAGGACGAGGGATACCAGACCCGCGAAGCGGCCGGCAGCGCCGACGCCTTGAGCGCCGTCGAGGCCCGGCGGCCGAGCCTAGTGCTGTTGGATATCTGGCTTCAGGGAAGCGAGATGGACGGCCTCGGCATCCTCAAGGTCCTGAAACGGGATCATTCGGCGATCCCGGTTCTGATAATGAGCGGCCATGGCAACATCGAAACCGCTGTCACCGCCATCAAGGACGGCGCCTATGACTTCATCGAAAAACCGTTCAAGGCCGACCGCCTGATTGTTCTGGTCGACCGCGCCATCGAGGCCAACCGCCTGCGCCGCGAAAACGAGGAACTGAAGCTTCGCGCCGGCACCGCCAACGAACTGATCGGCCAATCCCAAGCCATCCGCGAGGTCAAGGAATCCATCGACCGGGTGGCGCCCGTCAACAGCCGGGTTCTGATTACCGGCCCGGCGGGGTCGGGCAAGGAAGTCGTGGCCCGGATGCTGCACTCCAAATCGCAGCGCGCCAAAAGTCCGTTCGTCGTCGTCAATTGCGCCACCATGCTGCCCGAGCGGTTTGAAATCGAGCTGTTCGGAGCCGAAAACCCCAGCGCGGAAAGCGAAACGCAACAAAAGGTGGGGACCTTCGAGGCCGCCCACAACGGTACGCTGTTTCTCGACGAGGTCGCCGACATGCCCCTGGAAACCCAGGGCAAGATCGTCCGCGTCCTGCAGGAACAGATTTTCGAGCGTGTCGGCGGCACTACCCGGGTCGAGGTCGATGTCCGCGTGTTCGCCGCCTCGACGGCCGACCTGGCCGAAGAGATCGACGCCGGGCGTTTCCGCGAAGACCTTTTCTACCGTCTGAACGTAGTCCCGATCGAGGTGCCGCCACTGAAAAAGCGCCCGGACGATATCCCGCTTCTGGCCCAGCACTTCATGGAACGAGCCGCCACCGCCACCGGTCGGCCGCACCGGGAAGTCAATGCCGACGCCTTGGCCGTTTTGCAGGCTTATCCTTGGCCTGGCAACGTCCGCGAGCTGCGCAACGTCATCGAGCGGCTGTTGATCATGGCCCCCGATGATCCTTCGAAATCCATCGGTATCGACATGCTGCCGCCTGAAATCAACGCCGACACCCCGGTCAGCGGCAACATGGCAGGAAAAATGGAGATCATGGGCTTGCCGCTACGCGACGCGCGGGAAATTTTCGAGCGCGAATACCTGATGGCCCAGGTGACCCGTTTCGGCGGCAACATATCGAAAACGGCCGAATTCATTGGCATGGAGCGTTCGGCCCTGCACCGCAAGCTCAAATCCTTGGGCATGCGCAACGAAGACAGGCAATAACGCTTGGCACGTTGACGACGCCCGCTTTCCGGCTAAGTTCTTAGGCCAGGGCGGCCTCGCGATGACAGAAAAGGCAACGGCTTTATGAAGGTTATCGTCTGCGGCGCCGGACAGGTCGGTTTCAGCATCGCCCGCCATCTGGCCCTTGAAAACAACGACGTCACGGTCATCGATCAGGACCCGGCGCTGGTGCGCCGCGTCAGCGATACCTTGGACGCGCAGGGCGTGGTCGGCCATGCGTCGAACCCGGACGTCCTTGAGCAGGCCGGGATCGCCGACGCCGACATGATCATCGCCGTCACCTACGCCGACGAGGTCAACATGGTCGCCTGTCAGATCGCGCATTCGCTTTTCGACGTGCCGACCAAGATCGCCCGGGTGCGTGAGCAAAGCTATCTGCAGCCCATCTACGCCAACCTGTTTTCCCGCGATCACATGCCCATCGACGTCATTATTTCACCGGAAATCGAGGTCGCCCGCGCCGTATCGCGCCGCCTTCAGGTGCCGGGCGCATTCGAAATGATCCCGCTGGTCAACGACAAGGTGAAGCTGATCGGGGTGCGCTGCGAAGAGACCTGCCCGCTGGTCAATACGCCGCTCAGGCAACTGACGGAGCTTTTCCCCGATCTCAATATCGTCATCGTCGGCCTGATGCGGGATTCCAAGCCCATGGTGCCGACAGCCGACGACCATATGGTCCCCGGCGACGAGGTTTATTTCGTCGTCGATTCCGAACAGGTGACCCGCGCCATGGCCGCCTTCGGCCATGAGGAACGCGAAGCCCGGCGGCTGTTGATCTTCGGCGGCGGTAATATCGGGCTTTTCCTGGCCCAGGCGATCGAAAAGGAACACGACTGGGTCAAGGCCAAGATCATCGAAGCCGACAAGGAGCGTGCCGAACAGATTTCCGGGATGCTGGAAAACACCATGATCATCAACGGCGACGTCCTGGACCCCGAAATCCTCGAAGAAGCCAACATCAGCCAGACGGAAACCGTGGTCGCGGTAACCAACGACGACGAAACCAATATCCTCGCCTCGCTGCTGGCCAAGCGCTACGGCTGCAAACGGGCGATAACGCTGATCAACACCGGGACTTACGAGCCGCTGATCAATTCGCTCGGCATCGACGTGGTGGTCAGCCCCCGCAACATCACCATATCGACGATCCTGCAATACGTGCGGCGCGGCCGTATCCATTCCGTCCATACGCTGCGCGAGGGTTTCGGCGAGCTGATCGAGGCCGAGGCGCTGGAAACCTCAGAATTGGTCGGCCGCCCCCTGAAAGAGGTGAAGCTTCCGCCCGGCGTGTTGCTGGGCGCCATCGTGCGGGACGGCGAAATGATCTGCCCGCGCGGCTCGACGGTGGTGCAGACCAAGGACAGGGTGGTCCTGTTCGCCGCCGAGGACGTAATCCACCAGGTGGAAAAGATGTTCTCCGTGCAGTTGGAGTACTTTTGATGGCAGCCAAACGAAAACCGGCGGGCGCCATCGGGGTGCTGGGCGGCATGGGCCCGATGGCGACGGTCGATTTCTTGGCTAAGGTCATCGAACTGACCCCGGCGTCGAGGGATCAGGACCACCTGCCCCTTATCGTTTATTCGGTGCCGCAGGTGCCGGACCGCTCGGCCTCCATCGTCGAAGGAAGGGAATCGCCGTTGCCGGCCATGATTGAGGGCCTGCGCACGTTGGTGCGGGCGGGGGTCGAATGCATCGCCATCCCGTGCAACACGGCCCACCACTGGTACGACGACCTGGCGCGAGAAAGTTCCGTTCCGGTTCTCCATATGGTCGACTCCGCCGGCGCCGCCATGCAGCGCCTGGGCGTCCCTGATGGCCCGGTGGGGCTTCTCGCCACCGCCGGCACCCTTGCTGCCAGCATCTACCCGACGCGGCTCGTCCGTCACGGCTACGAGTGCGTGGTTCCCGACGACGGCGACATGGAAACCCTGGTGACGCCCGGCATCGGCCTGGTGAAGGCGGGGCGGACGGCTGAGGCCGAGGAGCTCCTGCGCACCGCCGCCGACAACCTTCTTGGGCGCGGCGCGCGCGTCGTCATCCTCGCCTGCACGGAAATCCCGGTGGCGTTGAAGGACGACGACGCTTCCGAGGGGTGTTACGTGGACGCCACCCGGGCCCTGGCGGAAGCCTGCGTCCGCTGGTCCCGGGGCGACGACCGGCCGCCGCCCGGGGCCCGGGAAAAGCGGCAGCGGCAAAACGCATGACGCGAATCGTCTACGTCAACGGCCGCTACGTGCCCCACCACGAGGCGGCGGTCCATATCGAAGACAGGGGCTATCAGTTCGCCGACGGCGTCTACGAGGTGATCGCCGTCCGCCGCGGCCGTCTGGTCGACGAAAACGGGCATCTCGACCGCCTCAATCATTCCCTTTCCGAACTGCGCATCGGCTGGCCGTTGTCGCGGCGGGCGCTGAAATTCATCCTCCGCGAGGTGATCCGCCGCAACCGCCTGAACGGCGACGGCATGGTCTATCTTCAGGTGACCCGCGGCGTGGCGCCCCGAAGCCATGCCTTCCCCGATCACCACGAAAGCGCCCTGGTGGTGACGGCGCGGCGATTAAGGTTTCTCCAAGGGGATGGGGTGGACGTGATCACTATTCCCGATATTCGCTGGAAGCGCTGCGATATCAAGTCCATATCCCTTCTCCCCAACGTCCTCGGCAAGCAGCAGGCCAAGGACTCGGGGGCCTCCGAGGCGTGGATGGTGGACAGCGGCGGCCAGGTGACGGAAGGCACGTTGTCCAACGCCTGGATCGTCACCGAGAGGGGTGAGCTGATCACCCGCGACGTCAGCCGCGCCATCCTCAATGGCATCACCCGCCAAGCCGTTCTCCGGCTGGCCACGGGGGCCGAGATCGCTTTCTCCGAACGCCCGTTCACCGTCAACGAGGCGAAAGCGGCGCGCGAGGCCTTCATCACCGGCACCACGGTCCTCGTCACGCCGGTGGTGCGCATCGACGGCGAGCCTGTCGGCAATGGCCGGACGGGCAAGTTTACGGCCAAACTCCTGGCCTTTTACGCCCGCCACATGGATAACCAAGGTAAGGAAACGTGACGGCGGTCTCCAGGCCTAGTGGCCAAGGGGCGGGGCCGAGGGCCATCCTGTTCGATTGGGACAACACCTTGGTCGATTCCTGGCCGACCATCCATGACGCCCTGAACGTTACGCTCACCGCCTTCGGCAAAGAGCCCTGGATCCTCGATGAAACCCGAAGCCGGGTTCGAAAATCCATGCGCGACAGCTTTCCCAAGCTGTTCGGAGACAAGTGGCGGGACGCCGTCGACGTTTTTTACGAACGCTATGCCGCCATTCATGTGGATAAGCTGCGCCCCATCGACGGCGCCCAGGGGATGCTGGAAAGCCTTTCCCGGACGGGTATCTACATCGGCGTCGTCAGCAACAAGAAGGGCGATTTCCTGCGTTTGGAGGCCGAATACCTGGGCTGGGACCGGTTTTTCGGCGCCATGGTCGGGGCCCTGGACGCGGACCGGGACAAACCGGCCGCCGATCCCGTCGACCTGGCGCTGGCGACAAGCGGCATCGCCAGGGGGCCTAGCGTGTGGTTCGCCGGCGACGCCGATATCGACATGGAATGCGCTTATAATGCCGGCTGTACCCCCGTCCTGGTCCGCGATCCGGCGCCCAGGCCCGGCGAATTCAACGCCCATCCCCCGGCCCGGCACTTCCG
>PTLK01000014.1 GCA_002938075.1 Alphaproteobacteria bacterium MarineAlpha3_Bin3 | reverse complement strand
CCGTGAACGCCGTGAAGAAGAACAGGATGAACCCGATCCCTAAGGAAGAGGCCCAGACCTGCTGCGGCGCGAACGGCCGGGGGTCGGTGTTTGAGAACGCCCACATGGTGAACGCCGGGGCCGATTGAATGCCCATCAGCGCGAACATGTAAGTCAGGCACATGATGCCGGTCCAAAGTCCGCCGACCGGCGTCTCCTTGCCCAAGCCCGCCGTCCACTGGATGACGCCGGGAATGGCGAAGTAGGCATTGTAGTCGCCACCGCCAAAGCCCTTGGTTGTGCCCCACTTGCCGACGTCACTTGCCGCCAGCTTGGCCAGACCCTCCTGCAATGAGTCCCATCCGCCCGCCGCGTTGAGTGCGATGGAGCCGTAGATGATGATGCCCATAGCCAGCAGAATGCACTGCAGGGTGTCCACGTAGGCCACGGCGCGTAGGCCGCCCGACGCCACGTAGATGAACACCACGATCGACAGGATCCACATGCCGACGGCCTGGGTGAACATGCCATCGGGGAAGCCCTCGGTCACGGTGATGACGTTGAACAGATACCCGGAGGCACCCAACTGCACGCCAAGATACGGGATGGAGTACAGCAGGGCGACGATCACCGTCAGGATACGGATGAAGTCACCCTGGAAATAGGTGCCCAGCATCTCGCCCGGGGTCACGAACCCAAAGCGTTTGCCAAGCATCCACTGGCGCTTAAGGAAGATGACGCCGGTGAACGGAATGGTGATGGTGTAAAAGGATGCATAGGCATACTGGAACCCATCGCGATACACCAGACCCGGGTGGCCCATGAAGGTCCAGCCGGAGAACGATGTGGCGGTGGCCGCCAGGATAAACACCCATAGGGATAACTTACGGCCAGCGATAAAGTAATCGCTGGCGGTCTTTGCCATTTGGGCGCTCCGCCAGCCCCAATAGATACAGTAGACCCAATAGAGCACCACAAAAGCGAACAACCAGATAATTTTTGCTTCCAAGACTAATCTCCCCTTATCTGTCGGTCCCCGTAGAAACGACACGGTCGAAACCGAGCCTAAAAGTCGCAAACCAAGAAGCCCCGCGGGACCAACCCCACCGAACCTCAGGGAACGGATCATTGAAACGGATTGGACGTTTCGACCCCCCGGCCTTAACGGCCTTTTATTTACCGCTTCCCACAATAGGACGCTGCCGACCCTGGCAATCCGGGCCGGCATTGAAACCACTGTCTATTAACCGGGAGTATGTCCCCCAAAGACCTTCATGCTTTCCCACGTCATATTGGTCTTATTCACCCGCTGCTTCCTCCGATCCACCGGAACCGAATCCCTCGAATCAGAGTTGCGACCTTCATAACACCTTGGCGACTTTCGTTCAACATTTAGAAAATCCACGACTGTGGAAGAAATAAAGGCTCAAATACGTTTCTCGGCGGACACTAAAGACAACGCTAATTTTCGCAGGTGCACAATCGGCCAAGACCATATGGGCGTTTATCTGGAAAGCATTTGATTTAGTTGGCATTATTGAACATTAGTTATTTTCGATGGGCAATGGGCATTGTCGCGGGTCCGGATAATCGTTAACGTTTTGCTTTCCGTGGCCCCGAAAAACCGCTTCACAAGAACGTGATTCATCCCTCCGGCGCCCGGGTAAACGGCCACGGAAAATCGGGCAAAAGGCGGAAACCCGGTGGAAAACCGAATCGCCATTTTCAGCAAACTGGTCCGAGACTTCATGCGCGACTTGCCGCTGGCGGTGCCCATGGGGACGTCCCTTGACGATATCGCCCGGCGGATGGAGGCCGAACAAGCCCCCAGCGCCACCGTCACCGATGGGCAAGGGCGGCCCACCGGTATCGTCACCGAGCGGGACATTACCCGCCGCGCCGCCTTCGGGTTAGACGGCGATACCGCCGCCGCCGACGTGATGACGGCGCCGGTGTTTACCATCGGCGCCGAAGAATACCTCTACTACGCCATCGCCCGCATGCGCCGGCTGGGTCTTCGCCACATGCCCGTCGTCGATGAACAGGGGCGGCTTCAGGGCATTTTGAACCTTCCCGGCGCCGGAAGGCCGACCAAGCGCGAGCGGAGGGAGACGGATCGGTTCAAGAGGCGGGGAGGGCCGGAGGCCTGACGGGGACTGAAATGAGAGTGGATTGAGAGGGGAGGTGATCCGGGTTCCCTAGGTCCGATATTGGCCAGTAGCGGACATCGAAAGATCAACTCCATTTCACATCATGGGGACGACATAGGGACGGCTTATGGACGCCGGGAGCGCGCCTCTCCTTCGACTGGGCCTTCGGCCCGCTCAGGATGAGGGCGCGTGGCGGAGCGGTGATGGCCCCGGCGCCGGAAGGCGGCGATCAAATTGTTGGCCGCCATCTCGACCGTCTCGGCCAGCGCCAGCCCGGCCCCCGCGGGCCGGGCTTTCGTTGCAGCCCCCCCCGCTATGCGTTATCAAGTGCTCCCTTTTCCCTCTGGAGACGCCGATGGCCAGCTATCAGTATTCCTACGTCATGAAAGACCTGTCCAAGACCTTTGCCGGCGGCCGCGAGGTGCTGAAGGGCATCACCCTTTCGTTCCTCCCCGACGCCAAGATCGGCGTACTCGGCGTCAACGGGGCCGGCAAATCGACGTTGCTTAAAATCATGGCCGGCCAGGACCCGGAATTCACCGGCGAAGCCTGGGCCGCCGACGGGGTCCGCGTCGGCTACTTGGAACAAGAGCCGGAACTGGACCCGTCCAAGGACGTCGAGGGCAACGTCATGGAGGGTTTGGGCGAAACCAAGGCGCTGCTCGACAAGTTCAACGAAATTTCCGAGCGCTTCACTGAGCCCATGGACGACGACGAAATGAACGCGCTGCTGGCCGAGCAGGGCGAGCTGCAGGAAAAGATCGACGCCGCCGACGGCTGGGAACTGGAACGCACTATCGAAATCGCCATGGACGCGCTGCGCTGCCCTCCCGGCGATGCCGATGTCGAATCCCTTTCCGGCGGCGAGAAGCGCCGCGTTGCGCTGGCCCGGCTGTTGCTGGCAAAGCCGGATATTTTGCTTCTCGACGAACCGACGAACCATCTGGACGCGGAATCTGTGGCGTGGCTGGAACGGTTCCTCCACGACTACGAAGCCACGGTGATGATCGTCACCCATGACCGCTATTTCCTCGACAACGTCACCGGCTGGATCCTGGAACTGGACCGCGGGCGCGGCATCCCGTACGAGGGCAACTATTCGTCGTGGCTGGAGCAGAAGGAAAAGCGCTTAGGGCAAGAGGCAGGCGAGGAATCGGCCCGCCAACGCACCTTGAAGCACGAATTGGAATGGATTCATGCCTCGCCCCGCGCCCGCCAGGCCAAGGCCAAGGCCCGGATCACCGCCTATGAGGACCTTTTGGCCCAGGCCCAGGAACAACAGATGGGCAAGGCTCAGATCGTCATCCCGCCGGGGCCGCGCCTGGGCGACCTGGTGATCGAGGCCGAAAACCTGAAAAAGGGGTTCGGCGACAAGCTGTTGATAGAAAACTTGAACTTCCGCCTGCCGCCGGGCGGCATCGTCGGCGTCATCGGGCCCAACGGCGCCGGCAAGACGACCCTGTTCCGAATGATTACCGGCGAGGAAAAGCCCGACGGCGGAAAATTGCGCGTCGGCGACACCGTAGTCTTGGGATACGTCGATCAATCCCGCGATGCGCTCGATGCGAAAAAAACCGTGTGGGAGGAAATCTCCGGTGGCCGCGACGAGGTCCAGGTGGGCAAACGGACCATGCAGAGCCGCGCCTATGTGGCGCAGTTCAATTTCAAGGGCGCAGATCAGCAGAAAAAGGTCGGCCAGCTTTCAGGCGGCGAGCGCAACCGGGTGCATATGGCGATGATGCTTCTTTCGGAGGCCAACGTCCTGCTGCTCGACGAACCGACCAACGACCTCGACGTGGAGACCCTGCGCGCGCTCGAGGACGCGATTACGGAATTCGCCGGCTGCGTCGTCGTCATCAGCCATGACCGCTGGTTTTTGGACCGCATCGTCACCCACATCATCGCTTTTGAAGGCGACAGCCAGGTGGTCTGGTTCGAAGGCAACTACGAGGATTACGAAGCCGACCGCCACCGCCGCCTCGGCATCGACGCCGACCAGCCACACCGGATCAAATACAAGCCGCTGAAGAGAGGTTGAGGGGGCCTCAATTGCCGGCGTCGGCCTTCAGCGACGCCGTCTTGACCCGCAGTTCCTCCAGCAGGCCGGAAACCTTGCCGCCCCTCTGGCGGATGATGGACCCGAAATCGGATCTCAGCGTCTGGCTCATCGACGCCCCTTCGACGACGACGTCGAGGATTTTGATGATTTCGCCCCTAGCGCCGACCCGCCACAGCACCTGCACCGGCCTGGCGCCGTCGGGCCGGGCGATCTCGGTGAACACGGTGACGGCGGAGCCCTTTTCCGCCCGCGTCTTGAGGATGTTCAGGTTTTTGCCGGCGTATCTTTGGAAGCGGTCGACGTAGGACGTCACCATCAGGTCTTCGAACAGGCTTAAGTATTCCGCCTGTTCGTCCTTGGATGCCTTGCGCCAATAACGGCCGAGCACGAACTTGCCGATCGAACGGACGGCGAAATGGGCGTTGAACATCTTACGGAAACGCTTGATCCGCTCCTCGCGGGAGGTTCCTTGCTGGGTCAGCGATTCGAGGGCTTCCTGGGCCATCGACTGGATGAAGGCCTCGGCGCGGACTTCCAATCCAGCGGCGAAAGCCCCGCCCGGGGGCAGGGGCAGGGCCAGGACCAATATAAAGGCGGGCCCCAACAGGACCGCCAGGAAACAGCGTCGATTGAGCATGGTTAACGGATCCGCGAAGTCTTTTCGGAGGTTTTTATACCATCACCCGGGGGCGGTTGGCCATCGTCTAGTGGGGCCTGGCCCAGGCCGGGCGCGGGCAAATTGGCCGACCCCTTGCCGTTGCTGATTTCATCGGCCCGGCGCTGGCGATAGAGGCTGCGTAGGGTGGCGTAATAATCGAGCGACGTCTTCTCCAGGCTGTCCAGGGCTTCCATGTGGATCGCCCTCAGGTCCACGGCGCGGCTGCCGGTACGGGCGAAAACGGCGAAATCCCGGTTGCTGTTCGAAGCCCAAAGATTGAACGGATCGACCAGGAAATCGACGACGATGCCGATGGTATCGCGGGGATTGGACGGCCCGAACAGCGGCAACACAACATAGGGGCCTTCCGGCATGCCCCAAACCGCCAGGGTCTGGCCGAAGTCCTCGTCATGGCCTTCCAGGCCCATTTCGGTAGCGATATCGATCACCCCCAGGATGCCGATGGTGGAATTGACCATGAACCGTGCCGCCGTGGCGAGGGCCCGGTCCAGTTCCCCTTGCAGGATGTCGTTGAGGAAGATCACCGGCGCGCGCAAATTATCCAGCGCGTCGTTGATCCGGTCCTGGAAGAATTGCGGGATGACGTCACGGTAGAACGTGGCCACGGGCTTTAGAAAGGCGGTATCGAGGCCGCGGTTGAGCTCGAAAATCGCCCGGTTGGCCGGTTCGGCGGGATCGTTGACCTTGTTGAATTCGGCCACCGCCTCGGGATCGCCGGGATCCGGCATGGTTGCGCAGCCGCCGGCCAGAACCAGAAAAACCACCAACACCAGGGTACTGACGCGCACATGTCTTCCATGGGCCGGGTGCCAACTCATGCGACCGATACACTTCCTTTCCAGGAAAATCCCCCCGGGACTCCCACTGACCCCCCCAGAGCGCCTCTTTCACCGCCGGCGATTCCACCGCCGAATCGGTATAACACCAGGAGTTGGGGTCCATCAACCCCAATTCCACAAAATATAGATAGGTTTGGACGGGTTAAAGGAGTCCTTGAAAATTATATAAAGATATGTTTATGTCCTTAACCTTTATTGAAAACGGCAGCGAACGGAATAAATTTATGGAAGCGCAGGATCTGTGGACGGAAGTCCCGGAAAATGGCCAGATGGACGTGTTGCTGGCGGCGCTCCGGGCGGCGGCGGAGCCGACGCGGCTTCGCATCGTCGCCCTGTTGACCCGGGGCGAATTGACGGTCAGCGAGCTGGTCCACATCCTCGGCCAAAGCCAGCCCCGCATCTCGCGTCATCTGAAGCTGTTGACCGAGGCCGGGCTGTTGACCCGCCACCGCGAGGGGAGCTGGGTCTTTCACCGCCTGGCCGAAAGCGGGCCGGGGGCCGAGGTCGCCCAGCATCTGAACGCGCTGCTGCCGGACGAAGGGGTCCGCGATCACGTCTTGTCCCGGGACCGGGAACGTCTGGGCGAGGTCAAGCGCCAACGCGCCGAGGCGGCGGCGGCCTATTTCCGCGACAACGCCGAAAGCTGGGACACGCTGCGCTCCCTTCATGTCGACGACGCCGAGGTCGAAAAAGTCATATCCCGCCTGTTGCCCCGGGACGGCATTGAAAACCTGCTCGATGTCGGCACCGGCACCGGGCGTATGCTTGAACTGCTGGCCCCCCGCGCCCGGCGCGCCCAGGGCATCGATCTGTCCCGCGAAATGCTGGCCGTCGCGCGCGCCAACCTGGAACGGGCGGATTGCGGAAACTGCCAGGTTCGCCAGGCCGATTTGTACCAATTGCCGTACCCTGCCGCCGTCTTCGACGCCGTGATCGTTCATCAGGTCCTTCACTTCCTCGACCAGCCGGCCGCCGCCATCGTCGAGGTGGCCCGGGTGCTCGCTCCCGGGGGCAATCTTGTGGTGGTCGATTTCCTGCCCCATGACCAGGAAAACTTGCGCCAGGAGCACGAACACCGGCGCCTTGGCTTCGCCGACAAGGAAATCGGGGCCTGGTTCGGCCGCGCCGGGTTGACGGCCAAGGAAACCGAGCACCTTTCCGGCGCGCCGCTGACGGTCGCCGTCTGGGTGGCGGAAAAACCCCCCACGGACACCAAGCAGGAGGCGCCTTCGCCATGACCGGGAACACTCCTCCAGAGGCCAACGGGGCACCCCATCTCGCCGTCGCCGCGCCCCTGCCCCGTGACGTCCGGGTGTCGTTCGAGTTTTTCCCGCCGAAGACCGAAAAGGCGAACAAGACCCTTTGGGACAGCATCCAGCGCCTGGCGCCGCTACGTCCATCCTACGTTTCGGTGACTTACGGCGCCGGCGGATCGACCCGCGAACGCACCCATGCCACCGTCTACCGCATCCGCCACGAAACGACGCTGGAGCCAGCGGCACATCTGACCTGCGTCGGGGCGACTAGGGAAGAAATAGACGACGTCGCACGATCCTATTGGCAGGCTGGTGTCAAGCACATCGTGGCGCTGCGTGGCGACCCGCCCGAAGGTCAGGATCGCTACCGGCCCCACCCCGGCGGCTACGCCTATGCGTCCGACCTGGTGGCGGGGCTGAAGAAGGTCGCCGACTTCGAAATCAGCGTCGCCGCCTACCCGGAAATCCACCCGGAAGCGGAAAGCGCCGAGGACGACATCGACAACCTGAAGCGCAAGATCGACGCCGGGGCGTCGCGGGCCATCACCCAGTTCTTTTTCGACGTCGAGTTCTTTCTCCGGTTCCGGGACCGGGTCCAGGCGGCGGGGATCACCGTTCCCCTCATTCCCGGCATTCTGCCGGTCACCCATTTCACCCGCGTCGCCGGGTTCAGCGCCAAAAGTGGCGCCTCCATGCCGGCCTGGATGGGGGAACTTTTCGAGGGCCTGGACGACGATCCGGAAACCCGCAAGCTGGTCGCCGCTTCCGTCGCCGCCGAACAGTGCCGGGCGCTCCATGCCCATGGGGTCACCGATTTCCATTTCTACACCATGAACCGGGCCGACCTGGTGTACGCCATCTGCCACATCCTCGGCGTCCGCGCCAACGACGGAGCCTGAGAACCATGGCCGCCACCCTTTCCGCCCTGTTCAAGGAACGCATCCTGGTGCTCGACGGCGCCATGGGCACCATGATCCAGGGGCACAAGCTCGAAGAAGTCGATTTCCGGGGCCGGCGGTTCGCCGACCATGCCTCGAACCTGAAGGGCAACAACGACCTGCTGTCGATCACCAGGGCCGGGATCATCGCCGACATCCATAGCGGTTTTCTCGACGCCGGGGCCGACATCATCGAGACCAACACCTTCAATTCGACGTCCATTTCCCAGGCCGATTACGGGCTCGAGGACCTGGCGCACGAGCTCAACGTCGAAGCCGCGAAACTGGCCCGCGCGGCCGCCGACGCGGCGACCGCCAAGACGCCCGGCAAACCCCGCTTCGTCGCCGGCGCCTTGGGTCCGACCAACCGCACGGCGTCCATCTCGCCCGACGTCAACGACCCCGGCTTCCGCAACGTCACCTTCGACGGTCTCGTAACCGCCTATACCGAGGCCATCCACGGGCTCATCGAGGGCGGCGTCGACGTGCTGCTGGTCGAAACCATCTTCGATACCTTGAACGGCAAGGCCGCCATCTACGCGATCAAGAAATATTTCGACGATCACGGGACCGAATTACCGGTAATGATTTCAGGCACCATCACCGATGCCTCGGGTCGCACTCTTTCCGGCCAGACCCCGGAGGCGTTCTGGAATTCCATCGCCCACGCCAACCCGATCAGCGTCGGTTTCAACTGCGCGCTGGGGGTCAAGGAACTGCGCCAGCACATCCAGGAAATCGCCGCCATCGCCCCGGTCAACGTCAGCGTCTATCCCAACGCCGGACTGCCCAACGAATTCGGCGGCTACGACGACACCCCGGAATTCATGGCCGAGCAGTTGGGCGAATTCGCCGACAGCGGTTTCGTCAACATGGTCGGCGGCTGTTGCGGCACGACGCCGGACCACATCCGCGCCATCGCTGCCGCCGTCGACGGCGTCAAGCCGAGGCCGATGCCCGAAGACGGCCGCCGTTGCCGATTGGCGGGGCTGGAGCCCCTGAATTTCGGGCCGGTCACCGGGTTCGTCAATATCGGCGAGCGCGCCAACGTCGCCGGTTCGGCCAAATTCGCCAAGCTGATCCGCGAAGGCGCCTTTGATCAGGCCCTGGACATCGCCCGCACCCAGGTCGCGGGCGGCGCCCAGGTCATCGACGTCAACATGGACGACGCCATGCTCGACGGCGAGGCGGCGATGAGAACGTTCCTCAACCTGGTCGCCGCCGAGCCCGATATCTCACGCGTGCCGGTGATGGTCGATTCGTCCAAGTTCTCGATCATCGAAGCCGGGCTCAAGTGCCTTCAGGGCAAAGGGGTGGTCAATTCCATCAGCCTCAAGGAAGGCGAGGACGCCTTCATCGCCCAGGTGGGCGAAGTGATGCGCTACGGCGCCGCGGTGGTGGTCATGGCCTTCGACGAGCAGGGCCAGGCCGAAACCTGCGAGCGGATGGTGGCGATTTGCCAGCGCAGCTATAAAATCCTCACCGAAACGATGGACTTCCCGCCCGAGGACATCATCTTCGACGCCAACATCTTCCCCATCGCCACCGGCATCGAGGAGCACAACAATTTCTCCCACGACTTCATCCACGCGGTCGCCGAGATCAAGAAGACCCTGCCCCATGCGCTGACCTCGGGGGGGCTATCCAACATGTCGTTCTCTTTTCGCGGCAACAACCCGATGCGCGAGGCCATGCACTCGGTGTTCCTCTATCACGCCATCGAAAGCGGCCTCGACATGGCCATCGTCAACGCCGGCCAGTTGGCGGTCTACGGGGATTTGCCCGACGAGCTGCGAGAACGCATCGAGGACGCGGTCTTCAACCGCCGGCCCGACTACACCGAAAGGCTGTTGGAGATCGCCGATCAGACCGAAGGCCAGGTCCGCGAGAAAACCGACGACCTGGGCTGGCGCCGGGCCCCCGTCGCCGAGCGGCTGGAGCACGCGCTGGTCAATGGCATTACGGATTTCATCGAAGTGGATACCGAGGAAGCCCGCCAAGCGGCCGAGCGCCCCATCGAGGTCATCGAAGGGCCGCTGATGGACGGCATGAACGTGGTCGGCGACCTGTTCGGCTCGGGGCAGATGTTCCTGCCCCAGGTGGTTAAAAGCGCCCGGGTCATGAAACAGGCGGTGGCCTATCTGCAGCCGTTCCTGGAGGCCGAGAAGGATGCCAAGGCCAAGGCCAAGGGCAAGGGCAAGATCGTCATGGCCACGGTCAAGGGCGACGTCCACGACATCGGCAAGAAAATCGTCGGCGTCGTGCTTCAGTGCAACAACTTCGAGGTCGTCGATTTGGGCGTCATGGTGTCCTATGTCGATATTCTGGAGACGGCCAGGAACGAGAACGCCGACCTGATCGGCCTGTCCGGCCTGATTACGCCGTCCCTGGACGAAATGTGCACGGTCGCCGCCGAGATGAAACGCCAGGGCCTCGACCTGCCGTTGCTGATCGGCGGCGCGACCACGTCGAAGGCGCATACGGCGGTCAAGATCGCGCCCAATTACGACGCCCCCGTCATTCACGTGCTCGACGCGTCGCGTTCCGTCGGCGTCGTCTCCAACCTGCTCAGCGACACCCTTAGGGCCGATTTCGTCGCCGAGGTCGCCGACGACTACGAACTGGTCCGCCAACGCTACGAAGCCCGCGAAAAAATGGGTCCCCCGGCGACCATCGCCGCCGCCCGCGAAGCTAAGGCCAAGATCGACTGGCAGGGGTACGAGCCGCCTAAGCCTAAGTTCCTGGGGCTCAAGGTGTTCGACGACTATGACCTGGCCGAGCTGGTCACCTACATCGACTGGACGCCGTTCTTCCGAACCTGGGAGCTAAAAGGAACCTACCCGGCGATCCTGGAAGACGAAAAATTCGGCGCCGCCGCCCGCGACCTGTTTGCCGACGCCAAAGCCATGCTGCAACGGCTGATCGGCGAACAGTGGCTGACGGCCAGGGGGGTCATCGGGTTTTTCCCGGCGGCGCGGATCAATCACGACGACGTGGAAATCTATGCCGACGACGACCGCAAGGAAGTCGCCGCCACGCTCCGCTTCCTGCGCCAGCAGATGCAAAAGGACGAAGGCCGGCCCAACCGCTGCCTCGCCGATTTCATCGCGCCTGAGGATTCTAAGTTGGCCGATTACATCGGCGGTTTTGCCGTCACCGCCGGCATCGGCGCCGATGAGAAGGCGGCCCGGTTCGAGGCCGATCACGACGACTACAACGCTATCCTGCTTAAAGCCTTGGCCGACCGGTTGGCCGAGGCCTTCGCCGAGCGCCTGCACGAGCGCGTGCGCCGGGAATTCTGGGCCTATGCCGAAGGCGAAAACCTGGACAGCGAAGACCTGGTCAAGGAGCTCTACCAGGGCATCCGCCCGGCGCCTGGCTATCCGGCGTGCCCCGACCACACCGCCAAGATGGACCTGTTCGGGCTTCTGGAGGCGGAAAAGAACGCCGGGATATCGTTGACTGAAAGCTTCGCCATGACGCCGGCGGCCTCGGTGTCGGGGTATTACTTCTCGCACCCGGAAGCGCGGTATTTCGGTGTCGGGCGCATCGGTAAGGACCAGGTCAAGGACTACGCCAAACGCCGCGGCATTGCGCTCGAAGAGGCGGAGAAATGGCTGGCGCCGAACCTGGTCTATACGCCGTAGCCCCCCGTGACCCCCATGACCCCTGGCCCCGGCTTGTGATACCGTTGCCGGGTCAACAAACGGAAAAAAACCATGCGTTTCTGGGCCGTCCTTGCCGTCTCGATCCTGATCCCGGTCTTCGCTTCCGAGGCCGGGCAGCACTACCGATCCTGGACCGGTCCCGACGCCCCGTCCCAGGCCGGCACCCAGCGCCAGCAGGATTTCGTCGACAAGCTAAAGGGGCTGATCGACGAGGCCGAAAAGGCGCGTGCCGTCGACCCCCAATTCCTCGGTGACCTCCGGGGGCTGGTGCGGGAGTACGACCGGCCCCGGCGGCGGGTGGTTCTTTCCGACCGCTTCGAGGACGGCGATTTCACCGATAACCCCGCCTGGACCGTCACCCAGGGCCGCTATTGGGTGGAGCGCGGCTGGGGGCTGAGGAGCGCCGTCAAGGCCGGGGCCGCCGCCCAATCGGCGCCGCAACCCGAGCCGCGAAAGGGCCGCGATGCCGCCGCCGCCATCTTCGGACGGATCCTGCAGCAGGCCATCGACCCGGAAGGAAAACTCGGCGGCGGCCAGACGGCGGGCGGCGCCCCGGCAACGGCTATCCAGATTGCGCTGGCGTTGACCAACGCCTTCGCCGTCGAAATTGACTTGTCGTCGTGGAGTGCGGAAGGACGCCTGGAAATCGGCCCCTACCAAGGCGCCCCAAAGGGCGCCGAGCGGGCCCAGGGCTATGTCCTGGCCTACACGCCGGGCGGCGAGTTGGAACTTCTCCGGGTTTCGCCCCGGGGGTCTTCGATCATCGACCGCCGCACCGGCTTGGTGGCCCTGGAGGACAAGAAGACCCACCGCCTTCTATGGACGCGAAACGCCGATGGTCTGATGACGGTTTCCATCGACGGCCGCGAAGTGCTCAAGGCTTCCGACAAGGCGTTCCGGGGGCCCTTCGACGGTCTGCGCATAGTCAACCAGGGCGGCGACTACATCTTCAAACGCATCGCCGTTTTCACCATAGGCAAGGGATAACACGGATTATGGATGCCGAAACTTTAAAGACCCTGCAAGCGCCCTTGAAGGCGAAATACCAGGAAAACCCGGAAGCGGCGGTGATTACGTTGAAAGCCAGCGGCGAACTGGGGTCCGAACAACTGGTCTGTTCCGTGGAAACGGGCAAGGCGCTGGTCGAGGCGGGCCTGCACCCGGCTACCGGCGGCGATGGCACCCAGGCCTGTTCGGGCGATATGCTGTTGCAAGCCCTGGTGGCGTGTGCCGGCGTGACGCTCGCCGCCGTTGCCACGGCGCTTGAAATCGACCTCAAGGGCGGCCGCGTCCACGCCGAAGGCGATCTCGATTTCCGCGGCACCCTTGGCGTCGACAAGAAAGTGCCGGTCGGGTTCCGCGACATCCGGCTCAGTTTCGACCTCGACACCGACGCCGACGGGGAAAAGATCGCGACGCTGATGAAATTGACCGAACGTTACTGCGTCGTTTACCAGACGCTTATTTCGCCGCCCCCGGTCACCGTCAGCTACTAGCGCCGCCCCGGCCAGTCCCTTAAACGGGAAACCCCGCCACAGGGTCTCCAATAAAGGAGGGGGGGTTCATTATCGATGCTCTCGGCATCACCCGATCAAAAGACCGAGTCTTTTTGAGTTTCAGTTCAATATGTCCATTGGCTGGTCAGGCGGGGTCAATTTTTTAGCCTCCTAAAATCCGTCGAAATTGAGAAGCCTCGATGTCTAACTCCTCCTTTCCTCCCAAGTGGATAAAATCTGACATACGGGGTCCATGCGATCCCCGCTCCCGGTTTACCGGCAGGAGAGCGCCTTCGAAGGCTGCTCGCTGAAAATCAAGTGGTGTCTTTCCGAGGGCCGGCATCGGGGGTTTTTCCCATCGGCCAAATCCCTCCGGGAACCAGAAAAGAATAATAGCCGATTTTGCCGTCGATTTCAGTAGGAACAACATCGGATGGCGCCTTTTGCTTCCTAAAGCGTTTCAGGTTTGATCGTGTGAACACGATCAAACCTGCGTTCATGCGCCACTAGGGCACACGCCTGCTGCGCGGCGGGTTGCGGCATGCGCCGCAACCAGAGCCCATCAAGTCCGAATGATTCCATTCAAACTTGATGGGCCCTAACGCATCCTTTTTACCCGTCCCCCGCTTGCCGACATTATACTCACCCCCATGGACGACACCGCCGCTTCCCCACGCTTGATGCTTCCCGCCCAACCGGCCCTCGTCGCCGGGGTCCGCCGGGCGGCGTGGCTGACCGCGGATGGAGAAATCCAAACCCCGCCCCTGGCCGAGGCCGCCAAGTGTCTGACCTCCGGTCCCGGGCCGGCGGTCCGTCCCGTCGTCTGCGACGCCAAAACGACGGCCAAACGGCTCGGCGTCGGCCCGTTTGCCGCCTTCGATGTCCTTGAACTGTATGCCTTCGTGCGGCCGGCCCGGTTCGTGCTGCCGACGCCCCGGGGGGTCACCCAGGCGCTCGGCCTGGCGCTGCCGGGGACCCTTGAAAGAGAGGCCGAATCGTTGCTCGCTTCCGCCGGCGCCCTGTTGGCGGAACTGTCCGACCGGGCCGCCGGGCCGGGGGACGCACAAGCCCTTCCCATCGCCCAGGCGATGTCCAAAGGCGGCTGGCCGTGGGGACCGGCGGTATTGGCGGCCCTTGGCGCCGAGAAGACCGCGCCGCCGAAGAATGCCGCCGCCGGTTTAAACATCTTTCATTTGCTCGACGAATGGCAGGACCGGGCGCCGGAACCGCCGCCCGGCAACCACTCCGTCGAACCGGACGAGGCGCGGGCCCGGCTGGCCGAGCTTTTGGGTGGCGGCGCCGAAAACCGGGATGAACAGACCGATTACGCGGCCGACGCCGCGGCCGCCTTCCAGCCCCGTGTTGAGGCCGGCGAACCCCGGCTGGCCATCGCCGAGGCCGGCACCGGGGTCGGCAAGACCCTGGGTTACATCGCCCCGGCCAGCGTGTGGGCGGAAAAGAACCAGGGTCCGGTGTGGATCAGCACCTTTACCCGCAACCTGCAACGCCAACTGGACGGCGAGCTAGACCGGCTGTTCCCCGACCCGGCGGAAAAGGCCGAGCGCATCGTCATTCGCAAGGGGCGGGAGAACTACTTCTGTCTTCTCAATTTCGACGAAGCGCTGGCTAGGTCGTCCGGGGGACGCAGCAGCGCCCGGGCGGCCGCAGGGCTTGGCGGCGCCAAGGCGGGTGGCGGCAGCGTCACGGCGCTCGGCCTGATGGCCCGCTGGGCCCTCAACACCCGGGACGGCGATATGGTCGGCGGCGATTTCCCGGCCTGGCTCACCGATTTGCTGGGCTACGGCCTGACCACCGATCTAACGGACACCCGGGGCGAATGCATCTATTCGGCATGCCGGCACTACGCCCGCTGTTTCATCGAACACACGGTGCGCCGGGCCCGGGGCGCCGACATCGTCGTTGCCAATCATGCCCTGGTGATGATTCAGGCCGCCCTCGGCGGCCTTGCTGGAGGCAGCGGCGGCGAAGGCGGGCTTCCGACCCGCTATGTCTTCGACGAGGGCCATCACCTGTTCGACGCCGCCGACGCCGCGTTTTCGGCCCACCTGTCGGCCCGCGAGACGGCCGACCTTCGGCGCTGGATCCTGGGCGCCGAGGCGGGAAGCCGGTCCCGGTCGCGCGGGCTCAGGGAGCGGATCGGCGACCTCATCGACGGCGACGCCAAGGCCATGGACGCGCTTGCCGAGGCGATCAAGGCGGTCCATGCGCTGCCCGGCGTCGGCTGGGGCAATCGGCTCGCCGACGGCGCCCCCCAAGGCCTCGCCGAGGCTTTCTTCGCCTTCGTCCGCCAACAGGTCTATGCCCGAGATCCAGACGGGCGGTCCCCCTACAGCCTGGAAACGGAAACCACGCCCCCGGTCGATGGGCTTTTAGAGGCGGCGGTGGCGCTCGATCAGGCCCTGGCGCGGCTGATCACGCCCTTGAGCCGGCTGATCGGGGCGCTGGCGGTGGTTCTCGACGCCGAGGCGCAGGACCTGGACAGCCACACCCGTTCCCGCATCGAGGCCATGTGCCGGGGCCTCGACCGCCGCGGCCGCCAGCAGGCCCAGGGCTGGCGGCGGATGCTGCAAGCGCTGAGCGGCGAAACGCCGGAAAAATTCGTCGACTGGTTCGGGGTCGACAGGATCGATGGCCGCGACATCGACATCGGCCTGCACCGGCATTGGATCGACCCGACGCAACCGTTCGCCGAAGTCGTCCTCGCCCCGGCCCACGGGGTGTTGGTGACCTCGGCGACCTTGCGCGACGGCACCTGCGACGCCGAGACCGATTGGCGGGCCGCCGAGAGGCGCACCGGGGCGCATCACCTTGCCGCCCCGCCGAAGCTGACGGACCAGCCGTCACCCTTCGACTATGCCGCCCTGACCCAGGTGCTGATCGTCGGCGACGTCAACCGCGACGACCCGGACCAGGTGGCGGCCGCCTATCGCGAGCTGTTCCTGGCCGCCGGCGGCGGCGGGCTGGGCCTGTTTACCGCCATCCAGCGCCTTCGCACCGTCCATCAACGCATCCAAGGGCCGCTGGACGAGGCCGGGCTGACGCTTTTGGCCCAACACGTCGATGTCCTGGATACCGGCACCCTGGTCGACATCTTCCGGGCCGAGGAAGATTCCTGCCTGCTGGGCACCGATGCGGTCCGCGACGGCGTCGACGTGCCGGGCCGGTCCTTGCGCTTGATCGTCTTCGACCGGGTGCCCTGGCCGCGGCCCGATATCCTGCACCGGGAGAGAAAAAAACATTTCGGCGGCCGCCAATACGACGAGATGCTGACCCGGCTCCGCCTCAAGCAGGCTTTCGGACGGCTCATCCGCCGCGCCGACGATCACGGCGTTTTCGTGATGCTGGACCGGGCGCTGCCGAGCCGGCTTCTCGGCGCCTTTCCCGAAGGCGTCCCGGTCAAGCGGCTGGGGCTGAAGGAAGCCATTACCGACACCCGGACCTTTCTCGGCCAAATGGATTAAAATTTATTTCAGGAAAGCTAAAACTCAAGGAAACAGCTATGACCTCACTCAACGGACAGACGATCGGCTTCATCGGCCTCGGCCTGATGGGCAAGCCGATGGCCCGCAACTTGAAGGCGGCGGGTGCGGAGATGATCGTCCACAACCGCTCCCAGGGCGTCATCGAGGAACTTTCAGGCGCAGGCATGACCCCGGCCAAGACACCCGCCGACGCCGCCGGCGCGGCGGAGACGGTCATCCTCATGCTGCCCGACACGGCGGCGGTGGAAAAGGTGCTGCGGAGTGCGGACGGGGTGGTCGGCGGGCTTAAGCCCGGAGGTTTGGTCATCGACATGGGCACCACCAAGGTCATCGCCACACGCACATTCGCCAGGGACGTCGAGGCGGCCGGCGGCGATTACATCGACGCCCCGGTTTCCGGCGGCACCATCGGGGCCGAGGGCGGCACGCTGACGATCATGGCCGGCGGGTCCGACGCGGCCATGGAAAAGGCCAAGCTCGTGTTTGACGTTCTCGGCCAATCGACAACCCACGTCGGCGCCACCGGCACCGGACAGGTAGCCAAGGCCGCCAATCAGGTGATCGTCGGCCTCAACATCGGCGCCGTCGCCGAGGCGCTGGTGCTGGCGAAAAAGGCCGGCGCCGACCCGGCACGGGTGCGCGACGCCCTGGCCGGGGGGTTCGCCGATTCGCGTATATTAGAGGTCCACGGCAAACGCATGATCGACGATACGTTCACCCCTGGCGGCAAATGCACAACCCAGCGCAAGGACCTGTTTCAGGCGCTGGAACTGGCTGAGGAACTGGGGTTCGAGATGCCGGCGACGGCGCTCAACATGGCCCTTTACGACAAGGTCATCGAGGCCGGGCTGGGCAATTTGGACCATTCGGCGCTAATCAAGGCCATCGACCCGGACTGATGGCCGGACCGATGGCGTTTCCAGTTGTGCGTTTTCGGCACCCAGACGGTACAAACAAAAGGGCCGCGCCCCCATCCGCAAAGCAGGGGCACGGCCCTTTTTCGTTAAGCCTGGATTCGGCGCGGGTCTAGAAACCGCCCATGCCGCCCATGCCGCCCATATCGGGGGGGGCGCCAGCCGATTCTTTCTTCTCCGGCACCTCGGCAACCATGGCTTCGGTGGTGATCAACAGACCGGCCACCGAGGATGCGTCCTGAAGCGCCGTGCGTACGACCTTCGTCGGGTCGATGATGCCGGCCTTGATCATGTTGACGTATTCACCCTTTTGAGCGTCGAAACCGTGGGTGCTGTCTTTCCGATCGAGCAACTTGCCGGCGACCACGGCGCCATCCTCTCCGGCGTTTTCGGCAATCTGGCGGAGCGGGGTCTGCAACGCGCGGCGGACGATATCGATGCCGACGCGCTGGTCAGCGTCGGCGACATTGAGCTTGTCCAGCGACTTGGCGGCGTATAGAAGCGCCGCTCCGCCGCCCGGAACCACGCCTTCCTCGACCGCGGCGCGGGTCGAATTCAGGGCGTCGTCAACGCGGTCCCGGCGTTCCTTGACCTCGGTCTCGGTGGCGCCGCCGACGCGGATCACGGCCACGCCGCCGGCCAGTTTGGCCAGCCGTTCCTGGAGCTTTTCCTTGTCGTAATCCGATGACGTTTCCTCGATCTGGGAACGGATCTGATGGCAGCGGCCTTCGATTTCTTTCTTCTTGCCGGCGCCTTCGACGACCGTGGTTTCTTCCTTGGTGATGATCACC
>PTLK01000139.1 GCA_002938075.1 Alphaproteobacteria bacterium MarineAlpha3_Bin3 | reverse complement strand
CGTTGCCGAGCGTCACTTCGGCCGGCCAGGCCAGAGCGCTGCTGCCGGCCGGCCAGTCGGTCACTGATTTACTCTTATCGCCAAGGTTCTTCAGCGACAGGATCCGGGCCTTGTCCTTCTTCGCCCGCCAAAGCCTCACCGTGCCCTTGGCCGGCACGCAATGGTCACCCGAGCGGCCGATGTCGACCACCCACGGATCCGGCGGCGGTGGCGGCTGGACGCCGCGCATGGTGCCCAAGGACGCCGTTTCCTGCCCCGAGACGGTCAACAGCCCCGACAGCGCCTTAATCAGGCCGGGGCCGGGGTTACCGCCACCGGCGCCGCCGGTGCCCGCGGGACCGGAATGCGGTCCCTTCAGGGTCAGGGTCTTGCCGCTTTCGGAAACCAGCGTGACGCTGGCGCCGGCCGGGATTTCGAGCGTCGCACCGGACTGGACCACCTGGCCCGGCATCAGTCCGGGCGCACCGCCGGCGACGACCACGAACTCTGCCGCTGGTGCCGGCAGCGCCGACAGCACCAGAACCAAACCGATGAAGGCGCCGATCCCGCGCATGGCCATTATTTTTCCTCCATCACGATCGTCGCACCGATTTCGCCAGATTCCAAGCGCTGGAGGTGGAATTTCGCCAGCGCGTCGCCGGGGTCGAGGGCCAGCACATCACGGAACCCGTCGGCGGCGCCGGGGGCGTTCTTCCGCATCATGGCGAAGGCTTTTTCGTAGGTTCGGGCGGCGGGAGAGTCCGCCATACCATCCACCAACGGCTCGAAAACCTCGAGCCCCTTGCTTTTCCCTTTCAGCACCAGCGCGCCGACGGGACGAAACGCCTGCTCGGGGCATCCCTCGGCGGTGACGCCGCTGATGCAGACCCGGGTGCCCAGGTGCTTGTTGACGCTTTCCAGGCGGGCGGCCGTGTTCACCATGTCGCCGTGGGCGGTGTAGTCGAAGAACTGGTCGCCGCCGAAGTTGCCGATCACGGCGGTGCCCGAATGGACACCGATGCGGGTGATGCCCACGGTCATGCCCTTTTCCGCGTATTCGGCGACAAAATCCTGCGCGAAGGCGTCAAGGTCCAGCGCCGCCGCCACCGCCCGCGCCTTATGGTCGGCCTGATCCACCGGCGCGTTGAAGAACCCGACCACCGCGTCGCCAACGATCTTGTCAATGGTGGCGCCGTGCTCGAATAAGAGTCGGCACATGCCGCTGAGATAGTCGTTGAGCAGCGGCACCAGCACCGTCGGCTCTGTGCGTTCCGTCAGCGACGTGAAGTGGGCCAGGTCGGTGAACAGGTACGTTAATTCCCGCCGTTCGCCGCCGACGTTCATTTGTTCGGGATCATCGACCAACCGGTCGACGATGGTCGGCGACACGTAGTGGCTGAAGGCGTCGCGAATGAATTTCTTCTGCTTCCGATCGCGGCGGCCCAGAAAAGCGACGCCGGTGCCCGAGCTGACGGCGAAGGCCATGCTCGGCGCCAACAGCGGGATCATCACACCGCCATGGCGGTAGACGAAGAAGCCCAAGACCCACAACATCGCCAACACCCCCAGGTTCGACAGCGACTTGGCGGCGACGGGCAAGTCGAACATGGCGAACAGCATGCCGAGGCCCGCGAACAACGCGATCAGCGCCACGCGGCCTCCGGCGCCCAGGCCGGGCGGCGTCCGGCCCTCGATCAGTTGCGAGAGCGCATGGGCAAAGATGATGACGCCCGGCAGTTCGCCCTTGCTGACGCCCCGGGCGGCGGCGAACGGCGTCCGGTGGCGGTCGATGAGCGGAAGATCGGCGCCGATAAGGACCAGCTTGCCCTCGAACCACTTTTTCGGCAGCACCGGCACTGTGTGGGCCTGATAGATGGGAAAGGCGGGCTTCCCCGCTTCCGCCGCTCCCCGATAGACGAGCGCCACGTTCCGCTTCGGCACAGCCACGCCCGCCGCCTCGGCAACCCTGCCGACGAAACCCGGTCTCCACACGCCGGCAACGGTTTTGCCGGCAAGGATCCACCTAACCGTACCGTCGGCCCGGTCCTTGACCAGGTTCACCAGCCCCGTCGCCAGGCCGTCGGTGAAACGTTTCAGAAACGCCTGCTGCGGTTTCGTGAGGTTGCTGTCCGTGGCCGCCTCGGCCACCACCACGGGCACGGAAAGGTTCCGGAGCTTCTTCTGCAAGGCCTCGTCCTTGGCCGCCTCGGTCGGCTGATCGAACAGGATATCGACGCCGATGGCCTTCGGCTTCGCGGCCTCCAGGTGACCCAGGAGCCCGGCCAGAAACCCCCTGTCGACGGGCGAGCGGTAAGGCAAGGTCGCCAGCGTGTCCTCGGTGATGACGACGACCACCACGTCCTTGTCTTGGGGTCGCGGGGGCGTCAACGTCCCGAACCGGAAATCGGCGAGCCAGTTCTCGCCGGCCTGCACCATCGGCAGGGTCCGGGAAACCAGCACCGTCCCCAACGCTGCCAGAACGACGATGGCGACGACGGAGAAAAGATCCCGCGAGGTCAAGGTCCTGAGCATGGCACACCCTATCAGGATTTCCGGGCGGCGGAAAAAACCCGGGCCGGGATTTATGTCCGCTTTACCCCCGAAAGCGGACATTATTGGAGGGGGCGATTAATGTCCGCTTATGACCCAAAGCAGACATTGACTGATGTCGGTGGAAAAGGGGTAACGGGCCCTTATTTCTTGCGCACGAACAGGAAATCGCCGCCATCGTGGCCGGCGTTGCGCACATCGGAATACTGTGGCGTTTGCTCGGCGGCGACCATCACCGGGCGGCGCATTTTGCCGAACAATTGCACCCCGTCCATGATCGAAGCGTTTTCTTGAAGGACATCTATAAACGCCTTGGCGAAAGGTGAATGATCCCCGCCGCCCTTGTCGGCTACGGGTTCCAGACCGCCGGACGTGATCGCCACCCTGGCCCATTTCGACGCCATCTTCTTCCAGTAATCGCCCTTGCGTTTCCGTGTCCCGACATCGGCGGCTCGGGTCAACGTGCCGGAATAACAACTGTCGGCAAGCACCAACACGTGCTTGGCGCTGAGTCCCTTCAAGGTGTCGGTGATGGTGGCGTTGGAGACCCAGCGGCTGCGGCGCTTCGGTTTCGCGTCCACGGGCAGCCAGTAGCCCCGGTCCGTGTCCTCGTCGAGCCAGCCGTGGCCGGCGTAGTAGATCAGCAGGTTGTCTTCATCGGTGAGAGTTTCCTTTAATTCGTCGAAGGCGTCGATGATGTCGAGGCGGTCGGGGTCGATCAGGGTTGTCACCTTAAATCCGTACTCGTCTTTCAACACCTTTGCGACGCCCTTTGCATCGTTGATCGCCGTCGTCAGCTTCGGCAGGTTCTTGTAGTTGTTGATGCCGATGATGAGCGCGTGGTAGTTGCCGAATTTTATGCCGGCGAGGCCGTCGGCGGCTTTGGCTTTTGCCTTAGGGGCTTCGACGATCTTGCGGGCCTTCAGGGCTTCTTCAAGCTGCTGTCTCAGGCTAGCAACCTCGGCGTCACGGGCCTCGGCGGCTTCGCGCTTCTGGCGCGCGACCTCCGCCAGACTGGCTTTTTTGGCCTCAACGGCTTCACGCTTGAGGCGCGCGATTTCCTTTTGGGCCGCCGTCCCAGCCTTTTCCTCGGCCTCGCGGGCCTTCTCCTCCTCACGGGCCAGACGCGCGATTTCAACTTCACGGGCCTTTTGCTCTGCTTCCGCCTTGCGGGCGGCAGCCAAGCGTTTTTCTTCCGCCTCGCGTTCCAGGTGGGCAAGTTCGGCGGTGCGAGCCTTTTGCTCTGCTTCCGCCTTGCGGGCGGAGGCTTGGCGTTTTTTCTCGGCTTCGCGTTCAAGACGCGCTATCTCGGCCGCCCGGGCCTTGCGTTTCTCTTCCGCCTCGCGTTCCAGGCGGGCAAGTTCGGCGGTCGAGACGGCGGGCGGTGCTTTTGGTTCCTGCTTCGCGGCAACGGCGATGGTGCCCTCGGGGAACCGGACCTTGACCAGGGTGTAGTTGTCTTCGTCACCTTCCGCGAAATTGGGGATCTTGGGTGGTTCGAAAACAATTTTTGTCCACGTTCTTTCCGCTTTGACAATCAGTCCTGAGGTTGGGTGATACCATTTACGACCGACAAACGAAAAACCATCTCCGGACTTTGCCTCTTCCACGATCACGTAGGTCGAATAGTTTATTCCATTCAGGCTGATGGCTTCCGCCTTGGCAACCTCCAGCGCGATTACCCAGGATTGTCCGTATGTGGTATAGAGGGGAACGATACCAGCATCTTCTTCTATCACTTCGAACTTAGTTTTCTTCCCGGCCTCAAGTGGCCAAAAAGCCTCGAGCTTTTTTCTGTTGTCGGTGTCGATTTTATAAGAAATTTCAAAACCGTGATCATGCGTAACGTAAAGATTATCTGCATATTCGCCGAACAGCGCGTAGGCGTTGAGGTACGAAAGTTTGGCCCCGGTCACCGAGCGATAGACGGTCAGGAAGCCGTCGGTCCTGGTCACCCGGTAAATCCTGTCGTCGTACTTGATCTTGGTGCCGACGAGCGGCGCCTTGTAAGGCGCCGGCGGCAGGGTCACGGAGCGGGCCATGGTCTTTATTTTCGGCGTCTTCTCCGTCTTGGTGGACGCAACGGCTCCCGTCCCACCACCCGATAAATTCAAAACCGCGGTGAGAAGCTTTCCCTTGGTGGGAAACCTGTGATGCTTGAAAGTCAGCTCCAAAAACCTGCCGGCCCTCGAATAGAACCCGAACCCGGAGCGATCGTGACGGACGGAATAGCAATTTCCCTGTATTACATTTTCCCAGCCCAAGCCCGGATACTTAAACACCGTGCACAGTTCGTTTTCTTCGATCGACCACGTTCCAGTCGTGTTTCCGGCATCACCACCTTCATAACCGCCAGCGGTGACGCAGTCGTAATCCACAAAAAATCTACCATCTTTGTGGAAGGTAAAATCCAAAAATAAATCTCCAGGATATATTAGCTGGCAGCTGCCCTCCCCCGCGACCTCGGTGCCGGAAAACAGCAGTTTGAGCTGCGCGTCGTTGAAATTCTTCGCGCGTTCGGCCCGCGCCGGCGAAGCGGCCGCCAACAGGCCGGCAATGAGGCAAAAGGTCAGGACGTAAATGGGTCTCGGAACACTCATTCGATCCCTCCGAATGTCGCGGTCGAGCGTTTTGTTTATAACATCATCTACTAATAATTGCCATCTGTGTCCTACCGGAAAACCATAGAGAGATCAGGGGGCTCCGTCTGTGAACCCGTTCACAAATCACTATGAATGTCCGCTTTTGGCTATTAGCGGACATCCAGATACACCCTGAATTATGTCCGCTTTGCCCCCGAAAGCGGACATCTAGGAACCTCAAGCTCCGGCGGTTCGGCTTCACCGTCTTCAGTGTTAATCAAATTACCCTAGGACTCATTGACTAACGGGGTCGGTTCGGAATTTTCAGAAAAATTTCCATGGGGCGGCGGTACAGCGTTCACGGGCGCGACCGGGGGGGGGCGAAACATTTGGATGGTGAAGGCCACCCCGACTTGACTAACGCCACGTGTTTTCCTCACGCGCGTAGGTATGTATGTTTGTTTCACCCATATCCAGCCACGCCCTTCACC
>PTLK01000138.1 GCA_002938075.1 Alphaproteobacteria bacterium MarineAlpha3_Bin3 | reverse complement strand
GTATTCATCAGAACGCCGTCGCAGCCCAGTTCCATGGCGATGGTGGCATCCGACGCGGTGCCGACGCCGGCGTCGACGATCACCGGCACGTTGGACTGTTCCTTGATGAGCCGGATATTGACCGGGTTCTGGATGCCGAGGCCCGACCCGATCGGCGCGCCGAGCGGCATGATGGCGACGGCGCCGACGTCTTCCAGGCGCTTGCACACTATAGGGTCGTCGGAGCAGTAGACCATCACCTGAAACCCCTCTTTGGTCAGGGTTTCCGTGGCCTCCAGGGTTTCCGGCATCATCGGATAGAGGGTCCGCCTCTCGCCCAGGATCTCGAGTTTTACCAAATCCCAGCCGCCGGCCTCGCGGGCCAGGCGCAGCGTGCGCAGCGCGTCGTCGGTGGTGAAGCAACCGGCGGTGTTGGGCAGGTATGTGTACTTCTTCGGGTCCAGGTAATCGACCAGCAGCGGCTTCGACGGATCGTCCAGGTTGACGCGCCGGATGGCGACGGTGATTATTTCCGCGCCTGCGGCCTCGGCCGCCAGGCGATTGACCTCGTAATCCTCGTACTTGCCGGTGCCGATGATCAGACGCGATTTGAACCGCTTTCCGGCGACTTCCCAGGTATCGTCGTCGGACAGGGATTGGGGTTGCTTGGCTTTCGCCTCATCGGGCGCGCCGCCGCCGATGAAATGGATGATTTCAAGCCTGTCGCCGTCGTCCAGCGAGATGCCGGCGTAATTGGACTTGGGCACGATTTCGAGGTTGCGCTCGACGGCCACTTTCCGGGGGTCGAGGCCGATCTCGCCCAGCAACTGCTCGACCGTCATCGGAGGGTCGAATTTTTTTTGTTCGCCGTTTATTGTCAGGTGCATCGATTGTTCCGTTTTCCGCCCATGGGGGGTATCGCCCTCAATCCTTAAGTATGGGGCGGGGCGGGGGGCCTTTCAACCGGGCAGATTGGGGGAAACTGGAAGTTTCTTCATTGAGCGTCTATAAATCACCAAACTACCAGGATGATCCCTTTAAAACTATGACCGCAAGCGTGCTGGTCCTCAATGGACCCAATCTCAATCTGCTCGGCACTCGCGAGCCCGAAATCTACAGCTCGGACACCCTGGCCTCCATCGAGGCGGCGTGCCAGAAACGCGCCAAGGGATTGGGCCTCACCGTCGAGTTCCGCCAGACCAACAACGAAGGCGAGATGGTGGACTGGGTGCAGGAAGCGGCCGGATCACACCAGGCGCTGATCGTCAACGCCGGCGCCTATACCCATACCTCGGTGGCGCTCCTGGATGCGTTGCTGGCGGCCGGGCTGCCGGTGATCGAGGTCCACCTTTCAAACATCTATCAGCGCGACGAATTCCGCCAGCAGTCCTACGTTTCCAAGGCCGCCGAGGGCATAATCTGCGGCCTTGGCGGGTTCGGCTACGAGCTCGCCCTGGAAGCCCTGGCCCAACGGCTCGGCACCCTCAAGAAAGCCTGAATAATAATAAAGAGCAGACCATGGCAAAAAGTCCGAAAAACGAAATCGACGAAGAGTTGGTCAAGAATTTGACCCGGCTGTTGGAAGAAAACAACCTGACGGAAATCGAATACGGCCGCGACGGCTGGCACATCCGGGTCGGCCGGGGCGGCGGCGTCACGGTTTCCGAATCCCGGCGTGGAAGCCTGGATGCCGATACTTCCCCGGGGGCCGCCCCAGGGCCCGATGCATCGTCCGCCGCCGACAACCCCAACGCCGTCACCTCGCCCATGGTCGGCGTCGTCTTCACCGGCCCCGATTCCGACTCGCCCCCCTTCGTCAAGCCCGGCGACGAGGTCACCGAGGGCCAGACGCTGCTGCTGATCGAGGCGATGAAGGTCTTCAACCCGATCACGGCGCCAAAATCGGGCCGGGTGACGGAAATCCTGGTCGCCAACGGGGCGCCGGTGGAATTCGGCGAACCCCTGCTGATCCTTGAATAAGCGAACGAGGCCCGGGTGCATGACCCGTCCCGCAACCAGAAAACTGGTACCGGCCGATGTTTGACAAGGTTCTGATCGCCAACCGCGGCGAAATCGCGCTCCGAATCCTCCGCGCCTGCCGGGAGATGGGCATCCAGACCGTCGCCGTCCATTCCACCGCCGACAAAGACGCCATGCACGTGCGCCTAGCCGACGAGGCTGTCTGCATCGGGCCACCGCCGGCCCAGGACAGCTACCTCAGCGTTTCGGCGATCCTCAGCGCCGCCACCATCGCCGGCATCGACGCCATCCACCCGGGGTACGGGTTTCTGTCGGAAAACGCCGACTTCGCGGCCATGGTCGAGGAACATAAGTTCAAGTTCATCGGCCCGTCGCCGGACCACATCCGCCTGATGGGCGACAAGATCGCCGCCAAGAAGGCGCTTACCAACGTCGGCATCCCGGTGGTGCCGGGATCGGACGGACCGCTGAAGGACGCCAAGGACGCCCGCGCCCAGGCCGACGCCATCGGCTATCCGGTGCTGATCAAGGCCACCCAGGGTGGCGGCGGGCGTGGCATGAAGGTGGTCGAAGATTCCTCGCTTGTTGGCGAAGCCTTCGACCTCACCTCCGCCGAGGCCGAGGCCGCGTTCGGCTCGGGCGAGCTCTACCTGGAGAAGTTCCTAGCCCGGCCGCGCCATATCGAGGTCCAGGTGCTGGCCGATCATCACGGTGCCGTGGTCCATCTGGGCGAGAGGGACTGTTCGCTCCAGCGCCGCCACCAGAAGTTGATCGAGGAAGCGCCGTCGCCGGCGTTAAACCAAAAGGAACGCCAGTCCATCGGCGATCGTGTGGTCGGCGCGGTCAAGAAGCTGGGCTACCGCAGTGTCGGCACCATGGAGTTCCTGTACGAGGACGGCGAGTTTTACTTCATCGAGATGAACACCCGGCTTCAGGTCGAGCACCCGGTCACCGAGATGATCTGCGGGCTCGACTTGGTGCGCGAGATGATCCGCCTTGCCGCCGGCGCGCCGCTGGGCTTCGGCCAGTCCGACATCAGGTTTTCCGGCCACGCCATCGAATGCCGGATCACCGCCGAAAACCCCGACACCTTCCTGCCGTCACCGGGCCGGGTCGGCGTTTACCACGCCCCCGGGGGGCTTGGGGTGCGGGTCGATTCCGGGCTTTTTTCCGGCTACACGGTGCCGCCCCACTACGATAGCCTGATCGCCAAGCTGATCGTTCACGGCGCCAACCGCAACGAATGCCTGATGCGGCTCCGGCGCGCGCTTAGCGAATACGTGATCGACGGGCTGGAGACCATTATTCCGCTGCATCAGCGGCTGATGAACGAAGCCGATTTCGTCGACGGCAATTACGACATCCACTGGCTGGAGAGGTTCGTCGAAAGCGGCCAGGGGGGCGACAAGGGAGAAGACGGATAAAGCCAAAGGCCCAAGGAGGCCCATCCATGAGCCGGCACGACCCAAGAGCCCATGACCTGACGCCTGAATTACTGCTCCGCGCCTATGCGGCCGGCATCTTCCCGATGGCCGAAAGCGGCGACGACCCAGGCGTGTTCTGGGTCGACCCGCAGGTCCGGGGGGTCATTCCGCTGAACGATTTCCATGTTCCCCGGCGGCTTAAGAAAACCGTCCGCGGCGGCGCCTTCGAGGTCCGTTTCGATACCGCCTTCACGGAAGTCCTGGAACTGTGCGCGAAATCGAAACGCGGCCGCCGCGAAACGTGGATCAACGCGCCGATCAAGAACGCGGTGGAAGGATTATTCGAGCTCGGCTTCGCCCACAGCGTCGAAACCTGGCGCGACGGCAATCTAGTCGGCGGGCTATACGGGGTCGCCCTGGGTGGTGCGTTTTTCGGCGAAAGTATGTTTTCGCGTTTCCGCGACGCCTCGAAGGTGGCGATGGTGCATTTGGTGGTGCGGCTGAAGTGGGGCGGGTTCGGGCTTCTCGACGTGCAGTTCATCACCGACCACCTGCGCCAGTTCGGGGCCGTCGAAATCCCGGCCCGGGTGTATCTCGAACGGCTCGACAAAGCGCTAAAGACCGAGGCGGAGTTTTACCGCGACACCGCTCTTTCCGAGGTCGAGGGCGCCTTGGAGGAGCTTTTCCGGCAGTCGAGCACCCAGACGTCATAGACCGGGTGTTCCAGGGCCGACAGCGCCGGGCTCGAGGCGTACATCCAGCCGCGGAACAGGCTGACCGCCGCCTCGCCCTCGCGGACCTCCCAGATATCGAGGAAAGAGGCGCTTTCCGGCGTCTCCTCGGGCGGGCGTTTGTCGCAATGGCGGGCGATGATCTCCAGCGTCCCGAACTTCACCACCTCACCCACCGGCGCCTCGATGGTCGACACCCGGGCCGTAACCTTGTCCATGCCCTGCAGGATGGCGACCTCATAGGGCGCCGCCGCCGTCGGCCCGCCAAGGACAGGAGACAACAAGACGGCCAAGGTCGCCGGCTTCAAGGTCCGGGTGATTCCGCTTTGGGGGCGGCTTTGGGGGCTAATTTCCACCTTTTATCGATCCGCCGGTGGCGAGGAAGATGATTTCGCGGGTTTCCGAGTTCATGGGCTCAAGCGTCTCCCGGCCCTCTCCCGACCGGGGCCGTCATTCCGGAATCCAGGGTTCGTAGTCGCCGGTCGCCGCCGCCCGTTCGCCGCCCCGGTAGGCGTGGCCCTGGGGCCGGTAGGCGCCGGCGGTGCCGGTCTGGTTGGCCAGGTGCTCTTTCTGCCACGGTTTCGATTCGGCGGCTTCTTCCGACAGCTGCTCGGACGCGGTGTGGTGGAGCCAGGCGTGCCATTCCGGCGGCACCCGCGACGCCTCGACGTCGCCGCGGAACAGGACCCAGCGCCTTTCACGGCCGTAGAGCTTTCCCTTGCGGGCCCGGTAATAACGGTTGCCGAACTGGTCGGTGCCGACAAGAACGCCGTTCAGCCAAGTATAGATCATGGTGCCGATGTACATCAGGACGCCCTCTTCGGTATGCGGCGGCGCCAATCGCTGGCGACGCTCGGGCGAGGCAAATATGGCATTTGCCATCCGGTGCGTCCACCCCGGCCAACCAAGTCCCCCGGCCGAACCCGGCAAACGGATTTTCAGGCCATAAGTCCATTCCCGCCTTCAGCGCCGATTCGGACTAGGAAATCAAGCGATTCGCACACCCTGGTGTTCATACTATATAAAGTACTTTTATTTTAAAATTCCCACAACATTTGGTATTTTCTTGTTGCAGACCAAAAGATGTTGGTTTACACACAATAGGGTTGCACCTGGGCAGACACGACATCTTGGTGACGTGCAGAGGCGGAAATAAACCGCCACAGGGTCGCAACGGGGGGGCCGCAAGGTCCAAACAAAGGAAACAACCCGAGACCTTTTTGTTGGGGGAACAATGCGAATCCATCGGCTATTCACAAAAGAAAACGACTCTCCGTATTCAAACATCGAATTCCGCAAGGCCTCGAGCGAAATCAAAAATCCGGACGGTTCAGTGGTTTTTCGCCTCGACGACATAGATGTCCCGGCGGACTGGTCGCAGGTCGCCTGCGACGTCCTTGCGCAAAAGTATTTCCGCAAGGCCGGGGGTCCCAAGTTATTGAAAAAATTCGAGGAAAACGACGTTCCCAGTTGGCTGTGGCGGTGCGTCCCCGACATCGCCGGCCTCGCCGAGTTGCCCGAGGACCAGCGCATGGGCAGCGAAACCGGCGCGCGGCAGGTATTCGACCGCATGGCCGGCACCTGGGCCTATTGGGGCTGGAAAGGCGGCTATT
>PTLK01000137.1 GCA_002938075.1 Alphaproteobacteria bacterium MarineAlpha3_Bin3 | reverse complement strand
GTTGGAGCCGATATTCTCCACCACCGCTCCGTTGATGATCAGTTTGTCGCCTGACTTGAATTCTAGTTTTAAAGGCACCGCGTACTTTCCTTGCCAATGGATTTTAGCCAGAGAGGTTCAACCTACTCCGCTTCGTTAACATAGTTCAACGTCGAGGGTTTGCCAGTTGTCCTTCTGAATTTTCCGTTTATCCCTTTCCGTTGATATTAGTTTCCAGGCGTTAACCTATCTTTAAAGAGGCAGGCCTTACTTTCGGTCTTTCTACTTTCATGCGGAGAAAAACGAAATGGCTGACGTCGCGCTCCAGGATGAATGGAGCCTTGCGGAAGAACAGGCCCTGCAACTTTCCCAGGCCGCCATCAACCGCTTCATCTCCGAAACAAATCAAAAGCTCAAACCCTTCTCTTGTCTCCTGGACCGTCGATCCAGAGAAGATCATCGCTGCTGTAAAAAGAGGGCGCCAAGCGTTAGGTTCCCTCGGTTAGGTGGGCGGAGGCATTAACGAAGTTTTGACTTGTTATAAAGTGTAGGGGCAAACGGCAAATGCTTGTGCAGGAATACATGTCAACCGATTTCGAGCCTCATAGCTGCGGCGAGGACGCGATCATTCACGATGTCCTGAATCGCATGACCGAAATCGGTTGTGTTTTCGTCCTCAATGATGACAAGGAGTTGGTCGGTATCGTCACCGACGGCGATTTGCGCCGCAGGCTGGTGTCTCCTGATTTTGATCAATTTGAATCCGTTTCGACCATTCTGACATTGAATCCCATATGCATGTCGGCGAACACGGATCTGATCGACGTCTACAGAAAGATGGATAAGGAATCGCTCAACATCCTTCCGGTCATTGATGAAAATAACAAGATCGTCGGGTTTATCGATTTTCACACCCTGTCCAACATCTTTTCACCAGAACGGATTTACCCGCTAATCGATTGGACATCGAAAGGCTGGAACGATGTGGACGCGGCGAGCGACGACAATGAAATAAAGCATTTTGCTCGTTACAAGTTCGCTCAAGGCTTCATTCGAAAAGGCGCTTCGGTGCTGGATTGCGCCTGCGGCGCCGGATACGGGAGCAAGTTGCTAAAGGAACGGGCTGGCAAAGTCGTCGGCATCGATAATTCGGAAGAAGCCATCAATTTTGCCAAACACCACTACAAAGACAAAAACATTAAATTTCATCAAAAGGGTATCGAAAACCTTGCGTTTGATGACAATTCATTCGACGTTGGCGTGTCTATCGAAACCATCGAACATGTTCCCAAAGAAGTTGCGGCGCTGTTTCTTCAACAGATGGCATCCTGGGTGAAGCCGGGCGGTGTCGTCGTGATGTCGTCGCCGATGCTTCGCTACAAAGACGGTAAGCCGTATGTGACGAATCCGTACCACATCAACGAAATGCCAAGATCAGAATTCTTTGAACTTTGTCAGGCGGCGATGCCTGATTTCGTGTTCCATTTCTATTACCAGAGTGAACAGTCGTTCCTGCCGCTTCTGGACGAAAACACCGGCTTTTGCATTTCCGTCGGAAGGCGGACTAAGGGATGAGCTACAAGGATACCATAAACAAGAACATCGAACGGGTTTCCGCCCTAGTCGATCAGAAGGTCCAGAAAACCGCCGACGGAGTGCCCCTATTCAACTGGCTGGAGCTCAGCCCCATAGATACCTGCAACCGTGCCTGCACGTTCTGTCCCAAGGTCGATCCATCGATTGCGCCGAACCAGAACCTGACGATGCCCGAGACCTGTTATCGGAAAATGGCCGACGAATTGAAGGACCTTTCCTATCAAGGCACCGTGATGCTGGCTGGATATGGGGAGCCGTTGCTGAGCAAAAACGCCGTCGACATGGTCAGGGCCCTTTCTCCCGTTGCCAACACCGAAGTGACCACCAACGGCGACCCGCTGACGCCAGGGCTGATCGGGGACCTGATCGAGGCCGGGATCGGCAAGATCATCCTCAGCCTTTACGACGGCCCGCACCAGATCGATGAATTCACGTCTTTGTTCAACGAGGCCGGCGCGCCCGAAGACGTCTTCATTCTGCGCGACAGATGGTATTCGGTAGACGACGAATTCGGCGTCAAGCTGACCAACCGGGCCGGCACCGTCAGCGTCGGCCACCAACCCGAAGTGCAGACCGACAAGCCGTGTTATTACCCCCACTACATGATGATGATCGACTGGAACGGGGATGCCTTCCTGTGCACCCAGGACTGGAACCGGCGGGTCAAATCGGGCAACGTGTTTTTGACCAGCCTGCTGGACGTCTGGACGTCGAGCAATTTGAGAAAATACCGGAAAATGCTGGGCAATGGAAAACGCGGGTTATGGCCGTGCCAGGGCTGTAACGCCGTCGGTACCATCCACGGCGAGGTCCACAAGGACGCCTGGAACGAATTCTACGGAAAATGAGCCGATGTTGACGGCGGGCGCTAAGGAAAAAGATCAGTAATGCTGGAAAATGCGTTCCCCCGTGTTCTCAATGAGGGCTATGGCGGTTCCGGCTCCTCCCTGAGGATGCAGAGCGCGTCGGGCGCGACAATCACCGATACGGACGGCAAAACCTATATCGATATGGCGATGGGCGGTGGCACCTGCATTCTGGGCCACGCCAATCCGCTGGTGGTGGAGGCTGTTAACAAACAAATGTGCCATGGCAGCCTGTTTACGGTGGCCAACCCCTATGCCGAAGACTTCGCCGAGCTTCTGGGGGACGCGATCCCCGGCTGTGACCAGTTCGTTTTCGCCAGCACCGGGTCGGAGGCGACCTTGCGCGCAATCCGCCTTGCCCGTGCCGTGACGGACAAGAAAAAGATCGGTGTGTTCTCCGGCGGGTGGCACGGGTCTCACGATCAGGTTCTGGTCGAAGAAGACTATTCCCGGGACAGCGAAAACGCGCCGGCGATGATGCCAAAATCGGCCGGGATTCTGGACGAGGTTTTAGAAAATCTGGTGTTCCTGCCTTATAACACCGAGGCGGCGTTCGACCTGATCCGGGACAACAAGGACGACCTGGCCGCGGTCATGATAGAACCTGCTCAGGGGTCCAACCCCCGCGACGACGTTGAAGGGTTCCTGCGGGACCTTCGCGATGTGACGCGGACCTCGGGGATTCTGTTGATCTTCGACGAAGTCATCACCGGGTTCCGGCTTGCCCTGGGTGGCGCGCAGGAACGCTTTGGCATCAGCGCGGATATTGTCACTTACGGCAAGACCCTGGGCGGCGGCCTGCCCATCGGCGTGGTGTCCGGAGCGCCGGAGGTCCTGTCCTACATCACCACCGACCATGGTGGGGAAAAGCCGCCGTTTTATAAAGGCGGCACGTTTTCCGCCAATCCCTTGACCGTGGCCGCCGGGTTGGCGGTGGTGCGGTATTTGTCTGAAACCCGCGAAGAAACCTATGCCCGGCTGGAACGCGACGGCGAAACTGTGCGGGCGGCACTGAACGATTTCTGCCGGTCAGAAGGGGTGCCCGCGCATGTCATCGGTATCGGCTCCATGTTCCGGGTGATCTTCACCGACCAGCCGGTCCGCTCTCGCCGCGAACGGGACTTGATGGAAATTTCTTACCAGGCCCAACGGGACTTCTACCAAAGCCTGTTGTCATCCGGGGTGCACGTCGGCACCAACCGCATCAATTTCATTTCCCTGGCGCATACGGCGGAAGATCTGGACAAAGTCTGTCGTTGTTATAAAGACGCCCTGTCCTCCCTGACTTAAGCGTGCATTGCGGGTCAGTAGGCGTCGGGTATTGCACGCATCTCGGATCAATCCATGCTTTCAACTAAGCTGGTTGCAAGGGCAGCAACGTCATCGAACGCGTGTGCGGATGATTAAAGTGTTTTCATCGGGTCGCGACAGAATCAGAGTTAGGAAATTTCCGTTTGGAGGTGGCGCTTGAGTATCCAGGTTACGATTTAGGCACGGCTTTTTGTTCCAAGTAGGCCTTGAGTTCCTCCAAAATACTGGCCTGTAACGCTTCAGGAAAGTGCGATGGCATCACGAAGGATGAGGAAACGAGGTCAACGGTTTGATACTTGCCGTCAATTTTCTGCATCAGCCAGAACCCGCAATATGACGACACTTCTGGAAACATCTCGTGGACAGCAACGGTTACACCGGGGTGGAAATTGTTCCCTGTTTTCGGATCCGCTAGGAAATCGGAATTAGGGTGCTCCCTGGCAAATTCAAGATCACACTCGTCACCCTTTAATTCAAGGTCGTCCCCGCACAAGATTCCCCCATTCTTAAGAAGCTTATCTGCTTGGGCAAGATCATAACGAACGTCTTCAAGGCAATGACTTCCATCTAGATATACAATGTCAAAACTGTCCGCAGCCAGATAAGGAAGGACATCGGAACTGGATCCACGAAAATGATTTATTTTAACATCAGTTGCCGCAAACTGGATGTTATGAAGGAACAGGTTGTAGGACAGATCCAAAGCGGCAGCATCATTCATGTCCTGATAGCCGCTATTACTAAAAATATCTTTTTCATTGAAATAGGGCAACCAGGGATCCACGCACAAGATCGTACCGCCCCCTGAGCAAAACTCTACGATGGCCTGGCTCCAAGTCAACACACTGGAACCTGTCCAGGAGCCAACTTCCAGCATTTTCGGTTCAGAATTTGATTCCGCTATTTTATGAATGGCGCGCGCCATGAAAATATGACGAATGGGGAATCCTTGAATTCCGTGCGTTTTGCCTCCGAAAAAGGGAGAGTCTGGAAATAGGTTGGACATGGTAAGTTTTTTTCCTGAATTCCCAGACTTATCCGGTATGAGTCCTGAGTTGGACCTCGAAAGTAGCACAAGTATTTATAATAGATCTTGGGAATATGGTTGATGTCCGCTCCTGATGCCGTGGACGGGTCCCATCCACCGTCAACTCGCCAATCTTGGTGTGAAGGGTTTTCAAAACCTCTTTGTCGGATAGAATTTAACGTAGTTATTTGGGGCAGCCCCTTTTTTCAACCTGTCCTAATCTTCATTAGTGTCCGGGGGCTATAATCAGTTAATGTTTGAAGCGGAAAAGACCAATCAGGTTCGCGGCCAGGTGTTTTTCGACACCTATATGTCCGGGCGGGTAATCGACATCGGTTCCGGCAACGACCTTGTCGTGCCCCACGCCGAACCGTTCGATCTCGACCAGGGCAACGCCAATCTCATCGATGAAGTGCTCGAAGTGGAAAGCTACGATTGTGTCCACTCCAGCCACTGCCTGGAACACATGCATGATCCGGTGGACGCGCTTCGCCGGTGGTGGAAACTTGTCAAATCCGGTGGATATCTTGTCGTCGTTGTGCCCGATGAAAACCTTTACGAACAGGGAGCCTGGCCTAGCCGCTTCAACCCCGACCACAAGGCTACCTTCCGCATGAACAAAGAGGACACCTGGTCTCCGTGTTCGTACGATCTGGCCAAGCTGGCCGGCGACCTGCCCAACGGCGAGGTGATTTCCGCAGAATTACAGGACCAAGGGTATGACTATGATCTGATGCGCCTGGAACCCGAAACCACAGGTGCCGCCTCTCTCAGGATCCTGTTGTTGAGTCTGTTCAACCACCTGCTCGAACGAAATTTGCTGACCCTGCCGCTTGCCGCTGAGATCAACCGTTTTTTCCACGCCTTCGGCGCCATCGTGGACCAGACCTATGGCCCCGCCCTGGCGCAATTGCAGGTCGTCGTCCGGAAAAACCCGGCCCTGGGCGAGGCAAAAAAATAAAGCGGCGAC
>PTLK01000136.1 GCA_002938075.1 Alphaproteobacteria bacterium MarineAlpha3_Bin3 | reverse complement strand
GCGAGCTCATTTATTGAGCTTAAGTCATTGAAAATCGATGGAAACAAGCGAAGAATCAATGAACGCCGATACACAGAACGGAAATAGCGCCGAAGACCAATCAACGATGACTGCAGTACGAAAATTCCTCTTTGAAAGAACCTTCGACGACGTAATGCCGGAAGTCGTCGAGGAACAGGAACCCGAAGAGGAAGAGCCGGAAGAGGTGATTCCCACCTTCAGCGAGGAAGAAGTTAACGCCGCGCGCGAAGAGGGCTTCGCCGCCGGCAAGGAAGAAGGAATCCGCGAGGCCGCAGAAGCGACGGAGCGGGATATTCTGGCGGTCATGGGGCAACTGGGCGAGAAGTTCAGTGACCTGTTTAAGGCCAAGGAAACCGCCGACGCCGTGATCCTCGACAGCGCCATATCCGTCGCCGTCGGCATCGCCCGCAAGGTTTTTCCCGCTCTCAATGATAAAAACGCCCTCGGCGAAGTCGAAAGAATGTTCGTCAAAACCCTGGAGCACCTTCTCGAGGAACCCTTTGTTACCCTTTACCTCAATTCCGGTCTTCTGGCCCCTTTCGAAGAGCGCATAGAGGCCTTGAAAACCCAGGCCGGTTTCAAGGGCGAGGTTAAGGTAACGGCGGCCGAAGACGTCGCCCCCGGGGACTGCCGAATCGAATGGAGCGGCGGCGGCGCCAAGCGCGATTCCGCTGAGTTGTGGCAGAAAATCGACGAAATCGTCGAGCGCAACCTCTCCGGCGAGCCGCAGGAGACCGAGGCCGCCCCCGAAGCGCCTGAACCGGAAACCGCCGCCCTGGCGCCATCCGTTTCATCGGACGGCGATATTGAAGCCGAGACCGGCGCGGAAACGGAAACAGCGGACGTGGAACCGGCGCCCGAGGACGCTATAGTGGAGTCCAGCATGGAAGAAACGGTTGATCCCCCGGCCGAGGTGCCGCCACAGGAACCGTTTGACCATGCCGCGGAACCGCAACAGCCTGAACCACCCGAAGACGCGCCGGACCCGTCCGCCGCGGATGACACCCAAACCGATCAAGAGGATTCCTAATTCTCTGATCTAGGAGGCCGCTATGGCTGAAGAAACCAATCCCCCTGAAGAGAAAAGCCTAGAACTTCAAGATCTGGAAGAAGCCGAGGCCCCGGTCGCGGAAGGCGACGGCGAGGGCGGGGGCGATGAGCCCCAGACCCTGGGCGAAGCCGGCGGTTTGCCCGATATCGGCGATTTGCCCCGCTCGGCCAAGGACTTGGAAGCCGTTTACGATATTCCGGTCAAGGTTTCGGCCGTTCTCGGCAAGACCACCATGCAGGTCAGCCAGTTGTTGAAGCTGGGCCGCGGCTCGGTCATCCAGTTGGACCGCGAGGTCGGCGAAGCCATCGACATCTACGTCAACAACCGCCTGGTCGCTCGCGGCGAGGTGGTCGTCGTCGAGGATCGGCTTGGGGTGACGATGACGGAAATCATCAAGACCGAATCATCGAACTGAGGCGCCCCCGATGGCCGAGGAAATCGTCGTCCCCCTGCATATCCGCCGCACCCGGTCGGCCATGGACATGGCCACCGTGGCCGGCATCATATGCGCCTTTGGCCTGATCGCGGCGGCAATTATCATCGGCGGTTCGCCCGCAAGCTTCGTCAATACACCGGCGATCCTGATCGTCATCGGCGGCACCTTGGCCGTCACCACGGCATGCTTTTCCCTGGACGAGATGAGAAGCACCTTCCGGGTGGTGATGAAGACCGTCTTCTATTCGTCCCGCGACCCGTCCGACGCCGCCATCCAAGTCCTGAAAATCGCCGAAATGGCCCGCAAGGAAGGCGTCCTGGCGTTGCAGAACATCCTCAGTTCCATTCAGGCGGAACCGTTCCTGCTGAAGGGCGTTTCCATGGTCGTCGACGGCTTCCCCGGCGGCGAGGTCGAGGCCATCATGCGCCGCGACATGCATTCGACCGTGCAGCGCCACGCCAAAAGCACCAACGTGCTCCGCAAATTGGGCGAATTCGCCCCCGCCATGGGCCTGATCGGGACCCTGATCGGGCTGGTGCAGATGCTGGGCAGGCTCAACGATCCCTCGACCATTGGGCCGTCGATGGCGGTGGCTTTGTTGACCACGTTCTACGGAGCGGTGCTCGCCAATATGGTGTTTTTGCCCCTGGCGGCGAAGCTTGAACGCAATTCAACGGAAGAGGCGTTGGTGAACAACGTCTATTTGATGGGCGCCACCTCGATCGGCCGCCAAGAAAATCCCAGGCGGCTGGAGATGCTGTTGAACAGCCTGCTGCCGCCTTCGCAACGGGTTCAATACTTCGATTAACCGGGGGTGGCCGAAACGGCCATTTTGGAGATTATTTAGATGCGCTTACTCATTATCGGCACCCTAGAAGGCCAGATCGGCGCCGCCAGCCAGATCGCTATTCAGCGCGGCGCCCGGGTCGAACAGGTAGACACCACGGATGCCGGCCTGGCGGCGCTGAGAATCGGCCAGGGCGCCGACCTGGTGATGATCGACGTGACGCTCGATGTCGGCGGATTCATCAAATCCCTGAAATCGGAAAGGATTTCGCTGCCCGTCGTCGCCTGTGGCATCGGCAACGACACCAAGGCGGCGGTCCGGGCCATCCGCGCCGGAGCCAAGGAATACGTGCCCCTGCCGCCGAGCACGGACCTGATTGCCGCCGTCCTGGAAGCCGTGGCCGAGGAAAACTACGCCATCGTCCACAAGGACCCCAAGATGGCGGAAGTCCTGAAGCTTGCCGCCCAGGTGGCGCTCAGCGATGCCACCATCCTGATCACCGGGGCGTCCGGCACCGGCAAGGAACTGGTGACCCGCCTGGTTCACGCCAAAAGCGGCCGCAAAGGCGGTAAGTTCATCGCCATCAACTGCGCCACGATCCCGGAAAACCTGCTTGAATCCGAATTGTTCGGCCATGAAAAAGGCGCCTTCACCGGCGCCGTGGCGCGGCGGCTCGGCAAGTTCGAGGAAGCCAGCGGCGGCACGCTACTGCTCGACGAAATCTCGGAAATGGACCCCCATCTCCAGGCCAAGCTGCTGCGCGCCATCCAGGAGAAGGAAATCGACCGCGTCGGGGGCTCGAAGCCGGTCCCCGTGGACGTCCGCATCGTCGCCACGTCGAACCGCAACATTGAAGACGAGGTCGCCAAGGGCAATTTCCGCGAAGACCTGTATTTCCGGCTTAACGTCATAAACCTTAAAATCCCGGCCCTGAGCGAGCGGCCCGGGGACATCCCCGTCCTGGCCGAACATTTCGTCGCCAAATACGCCGAAGCCAACGGCATGCCGGCGCTTCCCATCACCAAGGAAGTCCTGAAGATGCTTGCCGGGTACACCTGGCCCGGCAACGTCCGCGAGCTTGAGAACACCATGCACCGGGCGGTGTTGTTGTCGACCGGCGACAAAATCGAATCCAAGGCCATCATCTTGGGCGGCATCGAGGCCGGCAGCAACGGGACCCAGCCCGCGGGTGACGGCGAGGACGCATCCACCGCCGGCCTGGTCGGGCGCACCGTCGCCGACGTGGAACGCGAACTGATCATCGAGACCTTGCATCATTGCCTGGGCAACCGGACCCATGCGGCGACCATTCTCGGCATTTCCATCCGCACGCTCAGGAACAAGCTTAAGCAGTACGGAGAGAGCGGCTTCACCGTGCCGACTCCCGGCGAAGCCGAAAGGCCTACGGCGTGACGCCAGGCGTTCCCCAACGCCGACGACGGACCGTTAACGAAAACAAATCGACCAAAGGCATTTGACAGACATGGCCGAAGCCTCTCCCGCCACTCCCGCCCCAACCCCCACTCCCGCCACGCCGGCCCTGGCCGAGGACCAAACGGCGGAGATGGCAGCATTCACCAACTTCCTCGGCAACCTGTCGAAACGCACCGATATCGTGCTGGCGCTGGGCATCGTATCGATTCTGGTGGTGCTCATCCTGCCGCTGCCGACATGGGGCATGGACATCAGCCTGGCCTTTTCCATCACTTTTTCTGTGCTCATCCTGATGGTCGCGCTGTTCGTCGAAAAGCCACTTGATTTCAACGCCTTCCCCACGATCCTGCTGCTGGCGACGATGATCCGGCTGGCCCTCAACTTAGCCTCGACGCGGCTGATCCTCGCCCACGGCCACGAAGGTACCGACGCCGCCGGACAGGTCATCGAGGCCTTCGGCGGCTTCGTCATGGGCAACAACTTTATCATCGGTATCATCGTTTTCACCATCCTGGTGCTCGTCAACTTCATCGTCATCACCAAGGGTTCCGGCCGTATCGCCGAGGTTTCGGCCCGGTTCACCCTGGACGCCATGCCCGGCAAGCAGATGGCCATCGACGCCGACCTGTCGACCGGCCTCATCGACGAGGATGAAGCCCGGACCCGGCGCCGGGACCTGGAAGACGAAAGCACCTTCTTCGGGGCCATGGACGGCGCCGCCAAGTTTGTCCGCGGCGACGCCATCGCCGGCATCCTGATTACCCTCATCAACATCATCGCCGGCATGATCATCGGAGTCGTCCAGAAGGATCTTTCCTTCGCCGAAGCGGCCGACCTTTATACCCGCCTGACGGTCGGCGATGGCCTGGTATCGCAGATCCCGGCCCTGATCGTATCGACGGCGGCCGGCCTGGTGGTGACCAAGGCCGGCATTTCCGGTCCCACGGAAACCGCGCTGTTCAAGCAATTGGGCGGCCAGCCGAGGGCGCTGGGCCTGGTGTCTTTCCTGTCCCTCGGGCTGGCGGTGCTGCCGGGCATGCCGGTGGTGCCGTTCCTCGGGCTTTCCATCCTCACCGGCGGCACTGCCTGGTTCATCCTCTACCGGGACCGGAGGATCAAGGAGAAAGAGATTCGCCTGATCGAGGAAAAGGCAATCGATCCAGCGGCCATCGCCGAAGAGCCGATTTCGACGGCGCTTAGGATCGATTATCTCCGGCTCGAGCTGGGATACGGCCTGCTGTCGCTGATTTCGGCGCCCAAGGACGGCCAGAAGCTGACCGACCAGATCAAGGCGCTCAGGCGCCAGATGGCTTCCGACATCGGCTTCGTCATGCCGTCGGTGCGCATCCAGGACAACATGCAGCTTCCCGCCAACACCTATGCCATCCGGATCAAGGAAATCGAGGCCGGGCGCGGCGACCTGCGCCCCAACATGCTGCTGGTCATGGACCCCCGGGGCGAGGAAATTACCCTGGCCGGCGAGAAGACGACGGAACCCACCTTCGGCCTTCCGGCGATGTGGATCGAGGAGGCCAACCGCGAAGAGGCGCTCTTCCGCGGCTATACGGTCGTCGACCCGGCGACCGTCATCACCACCCACCTGACGGAGATGATCAAGGACAACATGGCCGAGCTTCTCAGCTACGTCGAAACCCAGAAGCTCCTGGACGAGATGGAAAAGGAACACCAGAAACTGATCGCCGACATGATCCCGAGCCAGATATCCCTTGGCGGCGTGCAGCGGGTGTTGCAGAACCTGTTGGCCGAACGGGTCTCGATCCGCGACATACCGACGATCCTGGAGGGCATTTCCGAGGCCTGCGGCCACACCCGCAACGTGGTGATGATTACAGAACACGTCCGCGCTCGGTTGGCGCGCCAGATCAGCGACATGAACACCAACGAACAGAGCTTCATTCCGCTGATCACTCTGTCGCCGCAATGGGAGCAGGCGTTCGCCGAGTCGCTCGTCGGCACCGACGACGACAAGCAACTTTCCATGCAGCCCTCGAAGCTGCAGGAATTCATT
>PTLK01000135.1 GCA_002938075.1 Alphaproteobacteria bacterium MarineAlpha3_Bin3 | reverse complement strand
CAAGGACGACAAGGACAGCCTCCTCGACGGCAAGGACGACAAGGGCGCCGCCAAGCCCGAAAAGAAGGACAAAAAGAAAGATGTCGTCAAGGACGCCGAAGCCGCTCACGAGGCGTTGTTCGCCGAAAGCCGCTATCCGTCGGCCGGCACCTGCGGTACCTGTCATCCCAAGCATTACCAGGAATGGGCGGTCTCCCAGCACTCCTATGCCCAACTCAGCCCCGTCTACCTGTCGCTGAACAACAAGATCAACGAACTGGCCAACGGGTCTAACGGCGATTTCTGCCTGCGCTGCCACAACCAGGTCGGCGCCAACCTGGGCGAGAATTCCTTCGTCTCCAACCTGGAACGCCACCCGACGTCGCGCGAGGGCATCACCTGCGTCGTCTGTCACCGGATCAACAAGAACTACAACAAGGTCTCAGGCCGCCTGGCCCTGGTCGAGGGCGGGCTGACGGCGCCGATCTATGGGCCCACGGGCAATAAGGAACTAGCCCGCGTGCTCGACAACACCCACCAATACCGGGTCGTCACCGACCCCAAGAAACCGGGCCGCCAGATACACAAGGAGGTCAAGCAGTTCGCCGATATCTCCAATCCGATATTCTGCGGCGCCTGTCATGACGTGACCCTGTTCAACGGCTTCCGCCTGGAAGAAGCATTCAGCGAATACCGCACCAGCCCCGCCGCCGCCCGCGGCGAAACGTGTCAGGACTGCCACATGGGCAAGGTCCAGGGCGTCGCCTCGGGGTATGAGTACGGCCCCGGCGCCATCGTCGGCGGCGTGCCAACGATGCCCAGGAAGCTCACCAACCATTTCTTCGCCGGCCCGGACTATTCGATCATCCACCCCGGCATCTTCCCCCATAACGCCGAGGCGCAACGCATGGCGACGCTGAAGGAATGGCTGCAGTTCGACGTCGCCGCCGGCTGGGGCGCTGACGCCTTCGAGGAAAAGGTCAAGGACGACAGCGGGTTCCCCGAGCGCTGGCAGTCGGTGGACGACCGCTACGACGCCCGCGAGATCATCGATTACCAGTTGAAAAGACTGGATTGGGCGCGTCAGAAACGCCTGGAAGTGCTGCGCAACGGCTATCATCTGGCCAAGGTCGTGGTCGAACAGGCCGACAAGGACGGCATCGAATTCCGGGTCCAGGTCAAGAGCGGCACCGACGGCCATAACGTGCCCACTGGGTTCTCCGGCGAACGGCTGGTCTGGCTGGAGGTCACGGTCACCGACCGCGACGGCAAGGTGATCTTCCGTTCCGGCGACCGCGACCCCAACGGCGACCTTAGGGATGGCCATTCATCCTACGTTCACGCCGGCAAGATTCCCATCGATCCCTATTTGTTCAGCCTGCAATCGTATTTCGTTACCCAGAACGGCCGCGGCGGCGAGATCGAACACGTGATCCCGATCCCGTACCCAGTCATTTCCCTGCCCCGCGTGCTGCCGTCGCCGGTGTCGCTGGTGTTTACCGGCGAACCGCCGACCGAACGCAACCACAAAAGGGGCATCGAGCCCCTGGGCGAACGCTGGGGCGAATACGAGGTCGACGCCAGCGCCCTGACCGGAAAAGGACCCTATAAAGCGTCCATCAAATTGTTGCAACAACCGGCGCCGGTGAACCTATTGATCGCCATACAGAGCGTCGGCTTCGATTACGGCCTCAGCCCCCGCGCCGCTGGTGCGGCGTTGGTGGCGGGCACCCAATTGTTGTGGGAGAAATCCCTGACCTTCGATATAAAGGAATGAAGACTAAAGTTTAAGGCCGGTCCCCCAGGGCCGGAGAGAGTAAGAGATCCCCCAGGGCCGGAGAGAGTAAGAGAGAAGGGGGGTACGGCGGCGGCGTTATTGAAACCGGATCGCCGATGATCTTAGGGAGGATGGTTGCAATGCACGGTTTCGGCCGTTGCCTTGAGATGTTTTTGACGCGAATTCCGCCTGTTTTGGTGGTTTTCGCGGTTTGTCTTGGCGTCATCGGAACCGCCCAGGCGGCGGAAATGAAGAAAAAGCCCTGGTACGGCTCGCTTTGGCCGCTCGGCGAACACGTCGAGGTCGAGACCCTCAAGGACGAGGTGGTGAAGTTCAAGTCCGTCGGTGATATTCCTTTCCGCCCGGCGCTGTTCCTTGAACTCGGCGACCCGTTCCTGGATACCGGCCAGCTTGACGCGGGATTCGAGGTGCCGATCCTCGGGGCCATCTGGCAGCCCCGGCTTTGGTCCTATTTCATCAACCGCACCACGGTGCAGACCTTCGACAACGGCGCTCCGGGTCGGCTTCGCGATACGGAAATCGCCAACCGGATGGACTTATACGCCAACCTGCAACTGACCGGCACCGAGAAAATCCTGCTCGGGCTCAGGCCCTTCGACAACAACCTGCCCAGCCGGTTTACGCGCTATACCTTCGACGGCTCCAACGAAGATTTCAACAACGAGCTGAACCTGGACATCGAGACGTTGTTTTTCGAAGGCGACATCGGCAGCCTGCTGCCCAAACTCGATCGGGCCGGCATCAAGCCAATCGACTTCGGCTTCACCGTCGGCCGCCAGCCGTTCACCTTCCAGGAAGGCATCATTCTCAACGACACCGTCGATGCCGTCGGCTTCGTCCGCAACAACCTCGTCTTCCCCAGTACCTCGAATTTGCGCATTGCCGGCCTGTGGGCGTGGGACCGCCTGGACCGCAACGACCGGAACCGGGGCACGGACCCCAACATGTATGGGTTGTTCGTTTTCGCCGACGCCCACGTCAGCTCCTATAACCTGGACATGATCTATGTCGATGACAATGCGACCGATGGGGATGCGTTTTATATCGGCGCTTCGGCGATCCAGCGGATCAGGGCCCTGGGCGGCATCAGCTCCGCCTTCAGGATCAACAACTCGATCGCCCTCGACGAAGAAATCGGCGGCAACGTGATCGGCGACGGATCGTTGCTGTCGGCGGAATTTTCGACGATTGTGCCGGGGTCGGACGATATCGCGTATTTCAATCCTTTCATCAGCATCGGCAATTTCACCCAGGCCGGGCGCGAACAGATTCTCGGCGGGCCGCTGGCCAGCCTCGGCATCCTCTTTGCCTCGCCCAATCTGAGCACCTACGGGGCAGAGGTCAGCCCCTTTACCGACGACGTGGTCGGTTTTGCCACCGGCTATCAAGCCTTCTGGGACGACCATCGACGCAACCTGATCCTCGAAATCGCCGGCCGCCATGATTACGACGGCCAGGGCTTCGACCAACTGGGCATCGGGTTCCAGCTTCAGCAGGCGATCGGTCAGCACATTCAAGCCCAACTGGAAGGATTTTACACCTTCAACGGCGAACGGGACGATGGTGTTGGGGCCCGCGCTGAACTTTTCATTGTCTATTGAGGGTGTCATGTCGATACCCGACTTCTCCGCCCTGACGCGTCTCTTTTCCCCTTGGGAGCAACGTCTCCCATGACCCTGATCCTGGCCCCCGCTGTCATCCAGGTCGCTGGCGTCGTCATTGTCGGCGCCGTCTTTATCCAATCGGTGTTTCTGATCGTCTCGTCCTTCCGCCGGTTGGCCATCGAGCGGGAACAGCGGCGCGTGACGCTCGATTCCCTCCGCTATCAGACCGAAATCGCCACGGCGGAAAGCAAAAAGGAAGGCGATAGGACGACGTTGTCCTGGAGCGGCCACCGGAAATTCGAGGTCCAACGGAAGGTCAAAGAAGTGGGAGGCGTCCATTCCTTTTACCTGGTGCCTCATGACGGCAAGCCGCTGCCGCCGTTCCTGCCGGGTCAATACCTGACGTTCCAATTGCGGATTCCGGGTCAATCGAAACCCATCATCCGTTGTTATTCGCTGTCCGACAGCCCCAACAATCCAGATTACTACCGGGTATCGATTAAGAAAGTCCCGCCGCCCCGCGACCAGCCCGACAAGCCGCCGGGGCTGTCGTCCACCTACTTCAACGACATGTTGCAGGAAGACGACATCCTGGACATCAAGGCGCCCAGCGGCCAGTTCTTTCTCGATATGACGTCGGAACGGCCCATCGTCTTCGTCGGCGGAGGCATCGGCCTTACCCCGGTCCTGAGCATGCTGACGGCGTTGACGGAATCCGGGATCAGGCGCGAGGTCTGGTTTTTCCTCGGCGTGCGCAACGGCGAGGAACACTTGATGAAGGAGCAACTGGAAGCCCTGAACCAGGCCAACGAGAACCTTCACCTGCACGTCTTTTACAGCGTTCCTCAAAAGGGCGACGAGAAGGGCCGGGATTATCAGCACTCGGGCCACGTCAGCGTCGACCTGTTCAAGGAACTGCTGCCCTCCAACAACTACACATTCTATATCTGCGGCCCGCCGCCGATGATGGAATTCCTCACCGCCGGCCTGAAGGAATGGGGCGTGCCGGAGGACGACGTCCATTTCGAGGCTTTCGGACCGGCGACGGTGAAAAAAACCAAGGCCAAGGCTCCCGAAGCTGGCGAAGCGGAAGCCGTCGAGGTGGTTTTCGACCGCTCGGGCAAGACCCTGAAATGGGACGCCGGCGCCGAAACCCTGCTCGAATTCGCCGAAGACAACGGCATCGTTATCGATTCCGGCTGCCGGGCCGGGAATTGCGGCACCTGTATTGTCGCCGTCAAATCCGGCGAGGTAACCTATGTCACCGACCCTGGGGTCACCCCCGAAGAAGGATCGTGCCTGACTTGCGTTGCCATGCCGAAAACCGCCCTGACGCTCGATGCGTGACGGAAGGGAAGGAAAGGGAATTTACCGAGGATGACCATGATGAAAAAATTTTTAAACCGGATATTTCGCCCCTGCCCCGCGGTTGCGGCCCTGGGCCTTGTGGTTGCGATGGCGATGTCGGCGTCCGGGAACCCGGCCTCGGCTCAGGAATTGAAGCTGGACCCCGTTAACGTCGCCGGTCCCGACGCCTGCGGCGAATGTCACAAGACCTCCGTCGCGGTTTGGAAAAAGACCCGGCACGCGATCACCTTCAAGGAGCTGCCGCGCAAGAAAGAAGCCAAGAAGATCGCCAAGAACCTGGGCATCCGCCGCATGAAGGCCGATAGCGCTTGCCTGAGCTGCCATTTCACGTCCGCCCAAGTGAAGGGAAAGATCAAGCCCATCTCCGGGATCACGTGTGAATCGTGCCACGGCGCCGGCAAGAAATGGATCAAGGAACACAGCGATTACGGCGGCAAGGGCGTGACCATGAAAAGCGAGAAGCCGGATCACAAGATCGCCCGCTACGCCAAATCCGAGGCCGCCGGCATGATCCGGCCGATGCGGCTCTATAAGGTCGCGGCCAACTGCTACGGTTGTCACACCGTGCCCAACGAAAAGCTGGTCAACGTCGGCGGCCATCCCGCCGGCAGCAAGTTCGATCTGGTGGCTTGGAGCCAGGGCGAGGTCCGCCATAACGTCTGGTACTCGAAGCCCAACGGTGAGGCGTCTGCGGCCCGCAAGCGCATGATGTATATTGTCGGCAAGGCGCTGGATTTGGAATTCGCCCTTCGCGGCGTCGCCAAGGCGACCCAAAAGGCCGCCTATGCCGTGTCCATGGCCAAGCGGGCGGCGGCGGCGAGGAAGGCGATGAACAAGATCGCCGGTGCTGTCAAGACGCCCGAAATCGAGGCCATCGTGGCCGCCGCCGGCGCCGTGAAGCTGAAGCTCAACAACGCCGCCAACCTGACCGCGGCGGCCGATAAAATCTCCACCGCAGCGGAGAAATTCTCCGACGCTCACGATGGGTCCAAGTTCGCGGCCGTCGATGC
>PTLK01000134.1 GCA_002938075.1 Alphaproteobacteria bacterium MarineAlpha3_Bin3 | reverse complement strand
CATGTCGGCGGTCGGGTGCGCCAGCGCCGGACCTTGCTGGGCCTAAGCCAGGAGAAACTTGGAGACGCCGTCGGCCTGACCTTCCAACAGATTCAGAAATACGAACGCGGTGCCAACCGTATTGGCGCTTCGCGCCTGTTTCAACTCAGCCGTATACTGGACGTGCCGATCTCGTTCTTCTTCGAAGACATCCCGGCCAACTTGAGAACCGCCGAAGGTCAAGTCACCATAGGCCTCCGCGAGCGGGAGCAAAAAACACTTGAGCCCGACCCGCTGGCCCGCCGCGAAACGCTGGAACTGGTGCGTGCTTACTACCGGATTTCCAACCCCAAGGTGCGCAAGCGCCTGTTTGAATTAACGAAATCCCTGGCCAACGCTTCCGTCGGCAAATAAATCCAGGGCCGCCTCCTCGTTTCGACGGCCTTGAAAAGACCTTGACGACACCCAGAAAGCTTGCGAAAAGAGCCGCCCCCGTCTCTAACGGATGCGGCGGCGTGGATGGATTTGGACTACTTGCCACCACGGTAAAAAAGGCGCTAAGTGGGCTCAGATTTTAATCAAGCCGTTGCAGCCCTCGGTCCAAATGGACGAAACTTTGATCGGAGGGGGCGGCTGTGGGCAAACGGAATTTCCTTTTCACCAGCGAATCAGTTTCGGAAGGTCATCCGGATAAAATCTGCGACCGGATTTCCGACGCTGTGGTCGATAAATACCTTGGCGCCGATCCGCTTTCACGTGTCGCGGTGGAAACCCTTTGCACCACTAACCGGATCATCCTTGCCGGCGAAGTCAGGGGCCCCGGTCGGATCACCCATGACGTCCTGGAAGAAGTCGCCCGGGCCTGCGTTAAGGAAATCGGCTACGAACAGGACGGCTTTCACTGGAAAAACGCCAACGTTGAAATCCACGTCCATAACCAATCACCCGACATCGCCCAAGGGGTCGACGCCACGGGCAACAAGGACGAAGGCGCCGGCGACCAGGGACTGATGTTCGGCTATGCCTGCACCGAGACCGACGTCCTGATGCCGGCGCCGATCCATTATTCCCACGCTATTCTGCTTTCCCTCGCCGAAGCCCGCCATTCCGGCGCCGAGCTGGGCCTGGGTCCGGATTCGAAAAGCCAGGTGACCCTGGAATACGTCGCCGGCAAGCCCGTTCGGGCGGCGTCGGTTGTCGTCTCGACCCAGCATTCCGAGGACCTGGACCAGGACCAGGTACGCGAAATCGTCCGCCCTCATGTCCTATCGGTCCTGCCGGAAGGCTGGATGTGCGAGGAGGATGAATTCTACGTCAATCCGACGGGACGTTTCGTCCGGGGCGGACCCGATGGAGACGCCGGCCTGACCGGCCGCAAGATCATTGTCGACACCTATGGCGGGGCCGCCCCGCACGGCGGCGGCGCCTTTTCCGGCAAGGACCCGACCAAGGTCGACCGGTCGGCCGCCTACGCGGCGCGCTATGTGGCGAAGAACGTGGTCGCCGCCGGCCTGGCCGACAAATGCACCCTCCAGGTCGCCTTCGCCATTGGCGTATCGAAACCGTTGTCGGTCTTCATCAACACCAATGGGACGGGCCGGGTGGACGAGGAAAAACTGTCGGTGGTTATCCAGGATATGGTCGACTTGTCGCCCCGGGGCATTCGTGAGCATCTGCAGCTGAGCCGGCCGATCTACGCCCGCACCGCCGCCTACGGCCACTTCGGACGGGCTCCCGATGCGGACGGCGGGTTCTCATGGGAAAGCATGGACCTGGTCGACGATCTGAAGTCGGCCTTCGGAGCCACTTGAGCGCCAATATCCGTGACGAAACGTTGCGCTGGTACGGCCGGCGCCGCGGCCACAAACTGCGTCCCGGCCGCCAGGCGCTGATCAAGACCTTGCTGCCCCGGTTGCGCCTGGAGCTCCCGCCCGCGGGCGCAACCCTGGACTTCGAAGGCGCTTTCGAGCGCTCTGTTTCCGAAGTCTGGCTCGAGGTAGGTTTCGGCGCCGGGGAACACCTGGCGGCCCAGGCCGGGGCCCGTCCCGACATCGGGTTTATCGGCTGCGAGCCTTTTAATAACGGCATAGCCGGCCTGCTGAGCCTGATCGAAAGCGAAGGGATAACCAACGTCCGTGTTTTCGACGATGACGCGAGGAAGCTCCTTCCCTGTCTGCCCGAGGCTTCGATCGGCAGGATCTATGCCCTTTTTACCGATCCGTGGCCGAAAAAAAAACACCACCGGCGGCGCTTCATTGGCGATCAAACCGTCGGCGAACTGGCCCGGGTGCTGGCCGACGGCGGCGAACTGCGGCTGGCCAGCGACCATGGGGGCTATATCGAATGGATGCTGGAACGCGTGGTCCGCCACCCGGATTTTTCCTTCCCGGCGCAGAGCAAAGGCGACTGGACCAATCCGCCCGCCGATTGGGTCGAAACCCGCTATGAACGCAAGGCCAGAAAACAAGGCTTGAAGCCGGTTTATCTTCGTTTCCTGCGCCGTCCGAGGACCATTTAAGATTCTAGAAGAATTTCGGAAGTCCTTGAATTCACCAGATTACGGGTATAAATTAGCCTTGCGTTCATCAGTGAACGTACTCGTTAAGTCCAAATTATTGAGTGGAATTGATGGGTGGGCCCGGGGGCCCGCCTTTTATTTTTGGAATTTCCCCCCCTTGGTGCCGGGGAAAGCGCTAAGGGGGCGCCAAGGGAGCGTTTATAAAAAAACGGATTTATCGGATGGAACTGTCCGAGCACATTCAGCATTTGATTGAACCGGCGATCGGCGAAATGGGCTTTAACATCGTCCGGGTACGGATTTCCGGCAAAAAGAAACTGTCGATGCAGGTTATGGTAGAACACCAAGACGGCCAAGGAATGACGGTAGACGACTGTGCCGCCGTCAGCCGTGCCATTTCGGCGCTGCTTGACGTCGAAGATCCTATCGACGCCCCCTATACGCTTGAAGTGTCGTCGCCGGGGATCGACCGGCCCCTGGTCCGGGTCGGTGATTTCCAGCGATTTCAGGGGTTTCAGGCGAAGATCGAGACCACCCGGCCGTTTGACGGCCGGCGCCGTTTCAAGGGAGTTTTGCTGGGCGTCGACGGCGATACGGTGCGGATGATGGTTGATGGCGAAGAAGTGGACTTTTCCCACCCGGACATTCACAAGGCGAAGCTGATCCTGACCGACGATTTGATCACAGCAGCGGAGGAGAGCAAGAGGTTATGAGCGAATCTATGCAAACGGGGCAAACGGGCGCCGCTCAATCGCACCCCGAACTGATCGAAGTGGCGGAAACCGTAGCCCGTGACAAGGGAATCGAGCGGGAAGAGGTTTTGGAAGCCATGGAGCAGGCGATTCAGAAAGCCGGGCGGTCGAAATACGGCCATGAACACGATATCCGCGCCACCATCGACCGCCAGACGGGCAAAATCTCGCTGGTCCGCTACGTTGAGGTCGTGGAATCGGCGGACGATATAGAGAACGAAACCACCCAGATCGACCTCGAGGCGGCGCAAAAGAGAGAACCCAAGGCCGAGCCCGGCGATTTTCTGGTCGACGCCCTGCCGCCCATCGATTTCGGGCGCATCGCCGCGCAGACGGCGAAGCAGGTGATCGTTCAGCTGGTCCGCGACGCCGAACGCAGCCGCCAGTACGAGGAATACAAGGACCGTACCGGCGAAATTGTTAACGGCCTGGTCAAGCGCATCGAATACGGCAACGTTATCGTCGACTTGGGCCGCGCCGAAGCCCTTCTCAGGCGAGACGAAACGATCCCCCGTGAACACTTCAACACCGGCGATCGGGTGCGTTCCTATATTGTCGACGTCCGAGAGGAAACCCGTGGCCCGCAGATTTTCCTGTCGCGCACCCACCCGCAATTCATGGCCAAGCTGTTTGCCCAGGAAGTGCCGGAAATCTACGACGGCATCATCGAGATCAAGGCGGTGGCCCGGGATTCAGGATCGCGGGCCAAGATCGCGGTGATTTCCAACGATTCCAGCATCGACCCGGTCGGCCCGTGCATCGGCATGCGGGGCTCGCGCGTTCAGGCCGTCGTCGGCGAGCTCCAGGGCGAAAAGATCGACATCATCCAATGGTCCCCCGATCCGGCCGCCTTCATCGTCAACGCCCTGGCCCCGGCCGAGGTGGCCAAGGTCGTCCTCGACGAAGAGACCAACCGCATCGAGGTCGTGGTCCCCGACGAACAACTCAGCCTGGCCATCGGCAGGCGGGGTCAAAACGTTCGCCTGGCCTCGCAGCTTTCCGGCTGGGACATCGACATTCTGACCGAGGCCGAGGAATCGGAACGCCGGACGGAGGAATTCAAGGTCCGCTCGCAGATGTTCGTGGACGCCCTGGACGTTGACGACGTCATCGCCCATCTGCTGGTCACCGAAGGCTTTTCTACGGTCGAGGAAGTGGCCTTCGTTCCGGTCGAGGATATTGTCGGTATCGAGGGGTTTGATGAAGAGGTTTCCGAGGAACTGCGCGAACGGGCGCGCGCCTACCTGGCTCAGCAGGAAGAGGAACTGACACAGCGCCGCAAGGACCTGAACGTCAGCGACGATCTGGCCGAGGTCAAGGGCGTCACCCCGGCCCTGTTGGTGGTGCTGGGAGAAAACGGCATAAAGACCCGTGACGACCTGGCCGATCTGGCGACCGACGAGCTGCTGGAGTTCGCCCCCGCCGGATCGTTGACCGAAAGCAAGGCCAACGAAATCATCATGGCGGCGCGCGCCCATTGGTTCGAGGAAGAGGACGCGAAAAAAGCCGAAGCCGCTGAAGATACAGAAGAAATGGCCGAGGACGCCGAGGACGCCGAGGCCGATACCTCCGGCGCGGAGGCCGAGGAAACAGCCGAAGAATCGTCCGACGGCGGTGAAAAGCCGGAAACCGGCTGAGGAGGCCGGACCCGCATGAGCAAAAGGCGGAAAAGCATTAACGGCGGCAAAAACCGGACCGGCGGGCCATACCCGCTCCGCAAATGCATTGCCACCGGCGCCTTGAGGCCCAAGGACGAAATGCTGCGCTTTGTCGTCGGCCCGGACGGGAGCCTCGTTCCCGACTTGGACGGATGCCTGCCGGGGCGGGGATTATGGTTGAGTGCCGAGCGCGATATGGTAAATACAGCCTGCGCCAAGGGTCTTTTTTCGCGGGCCGCCCACCACGGGGTCGAGGTTTCCGCCAATTTGGCCGACCAACTGGAAGGCCTGATGGTGCGTCGTTGCCTGGATTTGCTGGGCCTTGCCCGGCGGGCCGGAGAAGCGGTGGCCGGATTCGAAAAGGCTACGGCTTGGCTCAGGGAAGGCAAGGGCGGGGTCATTCTTCAGGCCCGGGACGGTGCCACCGACGGCCGGGAAAAAATCAAGGCGTTGGCCCCAGGCTTGGCGACGGTGGACCTGTTTGAGGCCCGGGAACTGGGCCGGGCCTTGGGCCGGGACTGCTGCGTCCATGTGGTGATGGCCGAAGGCCGGTTGGCCGAAAGCCTGATGACCGAGGCCGGCCGTCTGATGGCTTTTCGCCAGGCCGGCGCCAAAAAGGAAGGACCGGGCGTCCAAGGCGCCTAGAAGGACCGTTAAGTGAATGGCTGAGACCAAAGAGCAAAATAAAGGCAAAAAGCTGGGCTTGTCCCGGCCGGGCAAGCTTGAGCTCAAAAAGACCGTCAAGACCGGGCAGGTCCGCCAAAGCTTCTCGCACGGCCGCTCCAAGATGGTCACCGTCGAAGTGCGCAAGAAACGCACCTTTGCCCCCGATGCCGGCGGCCATATGACCGAAGTGACGGGTGAACTGGAACAGCAGGTC
>PTLK01000133.1 GCA_002938075.1 Alphaproteobacteria bacterium MarineAlpha3_Bin3 | reverse complement strand
ATCCCCGAATCGGCGCAGGACCTGAACGCCTTTGTCACCGTCGTCGCCCTGATCGTCGGCGTGGCCCAGGTGGTGTTCTTCATCAACCTTTTCTGGAGCCTCAGGAACGGCAAGCAAGCTGGCCCCAACCCGTGGAAGGCCTGTTCGCTGGAATGGCGGACCGCGCAGGTACCGCCGGGGCACGGCAACTTCGACGACCTGCCGGTGGTTTACCGGTGGGCCTATGATTACGGCGTGCCCGGCGCCGACGAGGACTTCATCCCGCAGGACCTGCCGCCCGCTCAGGTTTCGACCGGCAAAGGCGGATAGATAAGCCGATACAGGAATAAGAGACGTGGGTATCTTCCAACTGTTGATGGAAAAGCCCTGGCTGCCCGTCGAGGGCGAAGGTGAAGAACCGGCCGAGCAAAGGGCGTCTTCCATGGAATCGCCGCATGTCGGCCTGAGGGTGTTTCTGGCCGTCGCCACGGTGCTGTTCACGCTGTTTCTCGTCGTCTACGTGGAACGGATGACGTTCCCGGACTGGCGCCCGCTCTCCGAGCCGTGGGTGTTGTGGTTAAACACGCTGGTTTTGATCATTAGCAGCGCCGGCTTTCATTGGGCGTCGGTCAACGCCGAGCGCGGCGATTTAGAAGGCATCAAGACCGGCCTTCTGACCGCCGGCGTGGCCTCCTTCGCCTTCCTCGCCGGTCAGCTCTGGGCGTGGCAGCTTCTCGTCGATTTGGGCTATTACGATATGGCGAACCCGGCCGTCGGTTTCTTCTACCTGTTGACCGGGGTGCACGGGGTGCACCTGTTGGGCGGCCTGGTGGCCTGGTTCAGGACCAGCGCCAAGGTCAAGGCCGAGGCCGATATGGCCCAATTGCGAATGAGTGTCGGGCTGTGCGCCGTTTATTGGCATTTTTTACTGGTCGTATGGCTTGTTTTGTTCGGCCTGCTGTTGTTGACGTAAAAGAGGACCAAGAACAGATGACGAATTCGAATACAGGACAAGTCGCCGCTCAGCCCGAAGGCATGCAAAGCATCGTCGCCGACTGGTCATCGGACCAGCGGGCGTTCAAGAACGTGTCCTGGGGCAAGGCCATGATGTGGATCTTCCTCCTAAGCGACACCTTCATCTTCAGTTGTTTCCTGCTCTCCTACATGACGGTCAGGATGTCGACGACGATACCCTGGCCCAACTCGAGCGAGATTTTCGCGTTGAGTTTCGGCGGCGAGCCCATACCCCTGATCCTGATCGCCATCATGACCTTCATCCTGATCACGTCTAGCGGCACCATGGTCCTGGCCGTCAATTACGGCTATCGGAAAGACCGCGCCAAAACCGCGATCCTGTTGCTGATTACGGCGGCGTTCGGCGCGTCGTTCGTCGGCATGCAGGTGTTCGAATGGACGAAGCTGATCGTCGAAGAAGGCGTCCGCCCCTGGTTCAACCCCTTCGGCGCTCCCCAGTTCGGATCGACCTTTTTCATGATTACCGGCTTCCACGGCTTTCATGTGTCGGTGGGGGTTATTTTCCTGATCATCATCGCCCGCAAGGTATGGCGCGGCGATTTCGATAAGGGCACGCGCGGATTTTTCACCAGCCGCCAGGGCCGATACGAAATCGTCGAAACCATGGGCCTTTACTGGCACTTCGTCGATCTGGTGTGGGTCTTCATCTTCGCATTCTTCTATCTTTGGTAGGGCTTGAAACATGGCACACGCAGAGGCACACGCAGAAGGCCAACAACATCCCCTCGGCATCTATATCCAGGTCTGGGTGTTGCTGTTCGTTCTCAGCACGTTTTCTTACCTCGTCGACTACTTCCACTTCGAGGGCTACCTCCGGTGGACCTTGATCCTCTTGTTCATGGTCTTGAAAGCGGGGCTGATTATCGCCGTCTTCATGCACATGTTGTGGGAGCGCCTGGCCCTGGTTTATGCCATCGCCCTGCCGACAATCGCGTTGATGGTGTTTGTCTTCCTGATGACCCACGAGGCCGACAACACCCTCCTGTCGCGGGGCATATATTTCCTCGGACTGGGCGGCTCTTAAGTCCTCACTTTCATCATTCCGTGACCGTAGGACGCCGGGGGGATCGCCCGTCGCGTTTCCTCGGTCGCAGGGGACGCGCAAGCGCTTCGTTGCCGCCTTTCATAGCCCCTCATCGGCCTCTGCCATGATGACGTGACAATGACGGACCGAAAGCGGCATAATCGTGTATTCTCAACCGGCACTACGTTGATACGGTCGATGATCCAGAGACTGATTACCCTTGCGCCGATGACAGCGTTGTTGATTTTCGGCGCGACCGGAAACGCGTTCGCCGGGGGACGTTCCGAGCCGTGGCAGATGGGGTTTCAGCCCGCCGGGTCGCCGGTCATGGAACGAATCATCGAATTCCATAACCTTGTGTTGGTCATCGAGGTTTCCATCGTCGCCCTGGTGCTGGGGCTGATGTGCTACATCATCGTGCGCTTCAACGCCAAGGCCAACCCGGTGCCCTCCAAGACGACCCACAATACGTTGCTGGAAGTCGTCTGGACCGTGGTGCCACTGCTAATCCTGATCGTCGTTGCCGTGCCGTCGCTGAAGCTTCTGTATTATTCCGACCGCGTCGAAAACACCGAGATGACCCTGAAAGTCACCGGCAACCAGTGGTTCTGGTCCTATACCTATCCCGATCACGGCGGCTTCGAGTTCGACAGCGTCATCGTCCCCGACGACGAACTGAAAGCGGGCCAGCCGCGGCTGTTGACGGTAGACAACGAGGTCGTCCTGCCGGCCGAAACCAACATCCGGTTGCTGTTCACGTCGGCCGACGTGATCCACAACTGGGGCGTGCCGTCGCTGGGGCTGAAGCTGGACACGGTGGCCGGGCGGATCAGCGAAACCTGGGTCCGCATCAACAAGAAAGGCAACTATTACGGCATGTGTTCGGAACTGTGCGGCGTCAACCACGGGTTCATGCCCATCCACATCAAGGCCGTTTCCAAGGCCGATTTCGCCCAATGGGTCGAAACGGCGAATAAAGAATTCGCCCGCACCGGCGGCCCGGCCCCGGTTCGCGTCGCCAAAGCAGGGGCCCGGGATAGGGATGATTGATGGCTGACCAGGAAACGGCGGCGCCAGGGGGCCACGACCACGACCACCATCCGACGGGATGGCGGCGGTGGCTCTTTTCCACCAACCACAAGGACATCGGGACGATGTATATCGTCCTGTCGATGGTTGGGGCTCTCGTCGGCGGCGCCATGTCGTTCATGATCCGCCTCGAGCTGATGGACCCGGGCATCCAGTTCAACCTTTTCGGGGCCGGCGAAGAGGCGGCCTATTTCCAGTTCTACAACGTCCTGGTCACCGGACACGCCTTCATCATGGTGTTCTTCGTCGTCATGCCGGCGATGATGGGCGGTTTCGGCAACTGGTTCGTACCGTTAATGATCGGCGCGCCTGACATGGCCTTCCCGCGCATGAACAACATCAGCTTCTGGCTGCTGGCCTCGGCCCTGGTGCTGTTGTTGGTCGCTGCCTTCACCCAGGGCGGCCCGGGCACCGGCTGGACCGTCTATCCGCCGCTTTCCAGCGCCGAATTCCACCCCGGCCCGGCGGTCGATTTGGGGATCCTCAGCCTGCATCTGGCCGGCGCGTCGTCGGTCCTCGGCGCCATCAATATGATCACCACCATTTTCAACATGCGCGCCCCGGGGATGACCATCCACCGCATGCCGTTGTTCTGTTGGTCGATCCTGGTGACGGCGTTCCTGTTGCTTATGGCCATGCCGGTGTTGGCCGGCGGACTGACGATGCTGCTGACCGACCGTAATTTTGGCACCGCCTTCTTCGAGCCGTCGGGCGGCGGCGACCCGGTCCTGTGGCAGCACATTTTCTGGTTCTTCGGCCATCCGGAGGTCTACATCATCATCCTCCCCGGCTTCGGCATCGTCAGCCAGGTGGTTTCGACCTTTTCCCGCAAGCCGATCTTCGGCTACTTAGGGATGGCCTATGCCATGGTGTTCATCGGCTTCGTCGGCTTCGCGGTGTGGGCGCACCATATGTACACCACCGGCCTCGACGCCGACACGCGGGCCTATTTCGTTTCCGCCTCCCTGGTCATCGCCGTGCCCACGGGGGTCAAGATCTTCAGTTGGCTGGCCACTATGTGGGGCGGGTCGATCAGTTTTCGCGTGCCGATGATGTTCGCCTGCGGGTTCATCTTCCTGTTCGTCATGGGCGGGGTCACCGGCGTGGCGCTGGCCAATGCCGGCATGGACATCGCCTTCCACGACACCTATTTCGTCGTCGCCCATTTCCACTACGTGATGGCGATCGCGGGGGTGTTCGCAATGTTCGCCGGCTTCTATTACTGGATCGGCAAGATGTGCGGCCGGCAGTACCCGCGGGTCCTGGCCCGGATCCATTTCTGGTCGTTCTTCATCGGCGTCAACGTGCTGTTCTTCCCGCAGCACTTCTCGGGCATGGCCGGGATGCCGAGGCGCATTCCCGACTACCCGGACAATTACGCCGGCTGGAACTACGTCTCATCCATCGGCGCCTTCATCACCACGGCCTCGACGCTGCTGTTCTTCTTCATCGTCTGGCGGACGCTGAGCGCCGGCGAGAAAGTGCCGGCCAATCCGTGGGGCGAGGGGGCGAAGACGCTGGAATGGACGGTCGAAAGCCCGGCCCCCTTCCACACCTTCGAAGAACTGCCGGACATGACCGACAAGCAGGCGGCCGAATAGGGCCGAATAGGAATTGATAAGCAACCGGAACCGGACCATGGCCCCGATGCGCACCGACAACCGCAAGAAAAACCGCCTCACCGCCATGGTGCTGTTTACCGTCGCCGGGGGCATGGTCGGGCTGGCCTTCGCCGCGGTGCCTTTGTACAAGCTGTTCTGCCAGGTCACCGGCTTCGGCGGCACGCCGAAGATCGCCGCCCAGCCCCCGGCCGCCGCGCCCTCGGACCGGACCATCACCGTTCGCTTCGACGCCAACGCCAACCCGGCCCTGCCGTGGCGTTTCCTTCCCGAGAAGACGCAGGTCACGGTCCGGGCCGGCGAGCCGGCGTTGGCCTTTTACCGGGCCACCAACTTGTCCGACGCGCCTCTTACCGGCACCGCGACCTTCAACGTGACGCCGTTCAAGGCCGGCGAGTATTTCTCCAAGATCGACTGTTTCTGCTTCACCGAGCAGCACCTGGCCGCCGGCGAGGAAGTGGCCATGGGGGTGCGGTTCTTCGTCGATCCGGGGATCTTCACCGACCCCAACACCCAGGACGTGACCACCATTACCCTGTCGTATACCTTCTTCCCCGCCGCCGGCGGCGACGGCAAGGAAGGCGAGAAACCCCAACAAGCTAAGGCCTCAGCCCCAGCCCCGGTCCCCGTTGCCGGCTCGCCGGTCAAGGGCTGACGGCGGGGCGGCGGGACAAAGCGTTAGTAGAGACGGATCATGGCCAGTGAAACAACAAAATCCCACCCCTATCACATGGTGGCGCCGAGCCCATGGCCGGCTATAGGCTCGCTGGCGGCCCTGGTCACGGCCTTCGGGGCCATCTGGGCCATGCAGGGGGGGCCGATCTGGCTGTTCGTCCAGGGCGTCTTGATTCTGCTTTGGGTGTTCTACCGGTGGTGGCGCGACGTCGTCATCGAGGCGCGCGGCGGCGTCGATCACACGGATACGGTCCGCCACGGGCTGCGCATGGGCATGGTGCTGTTCATCGCCTCGGAGGTGATGTTCTTTTTCGCCTTCTTCTGGTCCTACTTCAATGCCACTGTGCCGTTCCTGTCCGCGGTGGCGCA
>PTLK01000132.1 GCA_002938075.1 Alphaproteobacteria bacterium MarineAlpha3_Bin3 | reverse complement strand
TGGCGCTGGGTGTTGCCGTCGACATAGACGGAATTCTCCACCGTATGACGATAGGCTGGGCGCGGACGGTAGGACGACGCGTAGGCAAAGCCCTTGACCCGGTCGCCCCGGACTGCGACCCGGTAGGGATAGCCCTGTTCGAGGAGGGCGTCCCGGCGGCGCGTCATTTCGGCGACGTCGGGGGGGACTTCTTCGAAGCTGGCCAGCCCATCGAGCACGTGATGGGAGTAGATTTCCCGTACCGCCTCCATGTCGTCGTCGGCGACGTCGCGGATCACCATGTCACCCGGCGGGGCGCCGGTGCCGGTATTGCCGTTGGCGCTCATCGGCGGTCCCTCAGGGCGCTTTGAGGATTGCCGGGTCGATATCGGCCAGCGCCCGCATCAACGGGCCCAGGCGGCACTTCAGGGCCGGCAGCCCGGGGCCGCGCCGGACCAGCTTTTCATCCATATAGAGCGCCCGGTTGATTTCGACCTGCAGCACATGGACCCCTTCCCTGGGGCGGCCGTAATGGTGGGTCGTAAAGCCGCCGGCATAGGGTTTGTTGAGGGCGACGGTGAAGCCCGAGGCCTCGAGCGCCGCCTTGGCGATATCGGTCACCGCCGGCGCCGAGGAGGTACCGAAACAATCGCCGAGCACAATGTCGGCCGGCTTGTTGCCGTCGCCGGCCCCGAGCTCGGGCGCCAATTGCCCCGACGGCATCGAATGGCAATCAACCAGCAGGCAGCCGCCGAACCGCTCTTGGGTCGCCTGCAACAACCCCTGCAGGGCCTTGTGGTAGGGCCGGTAAAGGGCCTCGATGCGGCCAAGGGCGTCTTCGAACCTGAGCGGTTCGTGATAGATGTCCTCGCCGTCGGTGACCACCCTGGCGATGGTGCCGAGCCCGGCGGCTATCCGCGGCGAGCGGGTGTTGACGTAATCGGGTAGCGGGTCGGTGAACATCGCCGGGTCGAGCTCGAAAGCCTCGCGGTTGGCGTCTACGTAGGCGCGGGGAAAGCGGGCGCACAGAAGCGGCGCGCCGAAATCGGGGGCGGCGGCGAAGATCTCGTCCATGAAGGCATCTTCCGAACGCCGCAGACTGACCACGTTGAGCCGCGACGCGGCGATGAACTCGGGCGGGTAATCGCGCCCGGAATGGGGCGAGGCAAAGACCACCGGCGCTGTTTGTTCAGCCGGCGCCAGCAGCCGCCAGGGCGGAACCGGGCTCCGGTTGTCGTCCGTCTCAGTAGCGGCGAAGGCTCTCTGCGCGCTGTCGTCGGGTACGGTCAAGATCGTCTCCCTTGGTCCGATCCGGCCCCGGGCGCGATCACCGGCCCCGGAAACGGCGTGAGAGATTTATACCCCCGCCCGCGCCGCCTTGCCAAGAGCGCCGGTCAGCGCTAAAACGCCCGACTCGGGCTTGTTATCAACTTAGGCTTGCGATCAAAGGGCGCGTAGCTCAGCGGGAGAGCACCTCGTTGACATCGAGGGGGTCACTGGTTCAATCCCAGTCGTGCCCACCATCGAAGGGCTCCGGGAAACCGGGGCCCTTCGTCCTTTCGGCCCAAAAGACAGAGGGATTGTATGGCCCGGGGCGGTTTTGTATTGCGCCCTTTAGGACGCCGGGTGGAATATCCTTATTTTTGATGGTCCGGGTTGTCCGGCTGTTTGCCAGGGGCCGTGTCGCGGAAGGCCGGATGCGCCATGCAGGTGCCATGGATGCGGTTGACGTTCGCCAGGCCCGACAGGTCGGCGCCAAATTTCTCGGCCACGAAAATCTGCGCAACCAGGCAGATGTTGGCCATGGTCGGCTCGTTGCCGTGGCAAAAATCGCCGGGGATTCGACCATCGGCGAGCATCCATTCGACGGCCCCGAACCCGCGTTCGTTCCAATGCTTCAGCCATTGGTCCAGGTCCTCTTTCTCCAGCCCCAACGTCTCGTAGATGAATTCGACCACCCGTGCTGTGCGGAGGGGGTGGGTGTCGCTGACCATCACCTGGGCGATGGCGCGGACCCGGGCCCGGCCGGCAGCATCGGCGGGAAGAATCGGTGTTTCCGGATAGGTTTCCTCCAAGTATTCCATGATCGGGATGGACTGGGTCAGGACGCTATCGCCGTCGACCAGCGTCGGAACCACCGCCGACGGGTTGAGGTCCAAGTATTCCTGTTTCTTGAGGTCGTCGGACCCGCGTCCACCGACGACATTAACCGGCTCGTACTGGATCCCCTTGAGCGCCAGCGCGATCCGGGCCCGGTAGCTCAGTAGGCGGACCCCGATTGAAAAAACGTGTAGAGTAGCATTAAACACCCCTATGGAACGGCCCGGGATTTTACACGGGATCATACATGGGTTTCCTTTTCGCCAATGTTAAGTTTTTATGACAGGCGGCGGGGTTGAGAGGAGAACCACCGATGGCCGACGGCGAATCCAAGCCTAAGCACAAACCGAAAGCCGACTTCGACGCCCGGGCGACGGCGGAGATGGAGCAACACTTGGCGGTGCCGGACTGGAGCCTGCGCCAGAAGCTCGCGCTGACCGCCCGCATGCTGGCCAGGGAAGAGCACGGCTCGGCCCTGGCCGGGCAGATCACCGCCCGCGGTGACGATCCGGCGACCCTATGGACGGCGCGCTTCGGCCTGGGGCTGGAGGAAACCCGCGCCGCCGATTTTCTGCTCGTCGATGACGACCTGAACGTGCTCGAGGGCGACGGCATGGCCAATCCGGCGAACCGGTTTCACCGGTGGATTTACCGCGCGCGTCCCGACGTCCAATGCATCGTCCACACCCATCCGCCCTATTGTTCGGCGCTGTCGATGATCGGCGTGCCGCTGCAGGCCGCGCATATGGACACGTCGATGTTTTATGACGATTGCGCCTGGCTGGAGACGTGGCCGGGCCCGCCGATCGGCGACGAGGAAGGGGAGCTGATCTCGTCTGCACTGGGCAATAAGAATTCCGTGCTTCTCGCCCATCACGGCCAGTTGGCGGCCGCGGCCACGGTCGAGGAGGCGGCGATGCGGGCGATGTTCATCGAGCGCGCAGCGCGTTTGCAACTGCTGGCCATGGCGGCGGGGAAAATCCAACCGCTGCCGCCCGAGGCCGGGCGCCAGGCCCATGACTACCGCCTCAAGCCGCAATCCCTGAACGCCACGTTTCATTATTACGCCCGCTTGGTGCTCCTGGACGAGGCCGAGTGCCTGGAGGAAGACTAAGACTTACGTCGTTTCCACCCGCGGCAATGGGGCCGACCTCAGCACGTGCTCGCGCCAGGCGATGAAGGCGGTGGCGCCGAAGATCATGACGCCGCCGATCCAGGTGTATGGGCCCGGGACCTCGCCGAAGGCAAAAAAGGCGATTACCGAAATCCAGATCAGCTTCAAAAAATCCACCGGCGCCACGGCGTGGGTCTCGGCGGCACGCAGCGCTTCGGTCATCGACATCTGTCCGGCGCCGCCGAGCAAGCCGATGACCAGCAGCCACACCCATTGCCAGTCCGTCGGCCACTGCCACACCCACAGCGCCGGGATCAGCGACAACGGCGTCATCACCAGTGACATGTAGGTGATAATGGTGACGCTGGATTCGGTCTTGCCTAGGGACTTGATGATGACCATGCAGATGCCCCAACCGAAGGCGGCGAACAGCACCAGCATCGGCCCCAGCCCGATGGTCTCGAACCCCGGCTGCAACACCACCAAGGTCCCGGCGAAGCCGAATGCGATGGCGGTCCAGCGCCTGGCCCCCGCCCTTTCGCCGAACACCGCCATGGCAAGGACGGTGGCGAAGATGGGGGCCGAAAACATCAACGCCGTGACTTCGGCCAGCGGCGTGATGGAAAGGGCGAAAAAGAACGCCATCATGCAGGTCAGGTTCAATACCCCGCGCAGGCTCATCAACCCGAAACGCCGGGTCTTGAGCGGCGCCCATCCGAGCTTGATAAACCACGGCAGGACGATGACGAACCCGAACAGCAGCCGAAAGAACGCGATCTCGAACGGGTGCAGGTCGCCCGAGACATGGCGGACGGCGGCATGCATGGCGCTCATGCAAAGCGTGAACAGGGCCATCCACAGGATGCCCCGGAGGTTGTCCCGGGGCGGTGGCGCGGGCGTTTGTTCGGGCATGGGGGCCTGAATCCTTGGTGCGGCGGGTCGGCTTGCCCCTGTGGACGGGGTGGCCTGATGGGTGGGAGTTGGCCTAAACTAGCGTTCTCGGACAATGTACATCAATAAGCCCCCCGCCATGTCAACCGAAGCAAAAATCACCGAGCACTGGACCCACGGGTCGCTCGCCGAGGCCATCATGGCGGCGCTCGAAAAGGCGGGAGTCCTTACATCGAGCTTGACGGTCGCCGATTTGGAACCCATGGACCACCTGCACGGCGGTGGCGCCGAGGCGACCCGGGGCCTGCTGGCGAGGCTGTCGCCCGGGCCCGGCCGCCACATCCTCGATATCGGGTCGGGCATCGGCGGGCCGGCGCGGTTTTTGGCCTCGGAATACGGCTGCCGGGTCACCGGCATCGACCTGACGCAGGAATTCTGCGACGTGGCGGTGATGCTGACCGAAAAGACCGGGCTTGATGACCGGGTGTCGTTTAGGCAGGCCAACGCCCTCGACCTGCCGTTCGACGACGCCTGCTTCGACGGCGCCTATTCCCAAAACGTGTCGATGAACATTTCCGATAAGGCGGCGTTTTACGGCGAAGCCTGCCGGATATTGAAACCGGGCGGGTTGTTCGTCGCCGCCGAAGTCGCCGAAGGCCCGGACGGGCCGCCGTTTTTCCCGGTCCCCTGGGCGTTGACGCCGGAAAACAGCCACCTGTCGAAAGTCGACGAAATTAGCCACTTGTTGGCGGCCGCCGGCTTCCGGGATATCGAGATCATCGACCATACCGCGGCCATGATGGATATCCACCAACGCACCCGGGCGCGCATCGCCGCCGAGGGCGAACCGATCTTGAGCCCCAAGGTGGTCATCGGCGAGGACGCCGACGAAAGGCTAAAGAACTCGGTCCGCAGCGTCGTCGAAAAACGCATCATCCCACTCGAGGTCGTCTGCCGGAAGCCTTGATCCGGGCGGTTTCCTAGGTAAGCCAGGAATCGGACTCCTTCACGCCGTACTTTTCCTCCGAATACCACAACACCAGGACCGCAATGCACAGAAGCAGAATGGCAGAAACGATCACCAGGATGCGCATATTGCTCATGTCGACGACGGTGACGCTGGCCAGCATGCGGGTAAGAACCGTGATGGCGATGAATATCAGGAACTGGACGGGAATCCGGCCGCTCTTGAAATAGATGCCGACCATGGCGCCGAGTTCCAGGTAGATGAACAGCAACAGGATGTCCGATATGGAACCGTAGGCCTGATCCATCATGCCGAGATAGGCATAGACCGCCGACCACACGATGGTCCCGCCTAGAACGAACAGCGCGGCGAGGACGAAGGCGTCGATCAGCTGGTTGCCGATTTTCTCGGCGTGTTTCCGGATCGGCCCGAATTTCTCCACGGAATTGTTCGTGTTCATTGAGGTGTCTCTTCACCATCTGGAATCAAAACCCCGCTTATGGCGGGTCCAAAACCTCATCAAAATTTTCTAGCTGTGGTAATACGCCCATACGATCATCACGATTCCCGCCAACACCACGAAGGTGGTGGCGAATGAGGTCCATTGAGGGGTGGCGGAATCGTCTTCCGGCGCGGGGGCCGCGGGTTCGGGGTCCGAATCCCCAAGGTCGGCGCCGGGGGCCGGGCTGGGCCGGACCTTATAGACGATGACCGGGTGGTCGATGTTCTTGAGGGTCTTGGCGCCCAGGGAATCGAAATCTAGCGCCAGCTTGGATTTGACCTGGTCATA
>PTLK01000131.1 GCA_002938075.1 Alphaproteobacteria bacterium MarineAlpha3_Bin3 | reverse complement strand
AACCTCGACGACGGTATCAAGGCGGCGGTTGAAACCGCGGCCCTGCACAAGGACGAACCGCAAGGCACCGATGATTTCGTCATTGCCAAGGCATGCATGGTCTTGGACCCGCATGCGCCGGTTCGATACAAGGGGTTTACGTTCATGCCGGACGGCTTCGGGCCGGCGATGGCGGTCGAGATCCTTCGCCGCGGCGACGCTAAGCTGCCGATGGAGGTTCTGGCCTATGACCTGCCAATCCTCTGGTACACGTTCCGCAAGGCCGTTTTCGGCGGCGCTTCGGTCCAGCAGACCGAATATATCCGGCTGAAGAGTTTTCTGAACATCCGCGATTTGGGCTATGGGCACGAACGCTGTCTCTACGAAACCAATCCTTCCATGCCCTGCCAAAGCCCGCTTTTGCTGAAGGATTACGTCGTCAATATCGAAGACCTGCTGCCGGCCCTCGATGCCGCGGCAAACCGGGTCGACACCAAAAACAAACCCATGGACCGCCATATCGCCGCCTTCATTGCGGCGCGTTTCGAAGAAGACATCCATCCCCACCTGAAGGCGGTGGCGGCACCCAACGAGGAAACGGCCACCATCGGCATGTTGAGCCTGTTGGCGTTTTTGCAATGGAAGCTTCGGATCAATACATTGTTCGGCCTTTCCAGTTGGGTCGGAGGGCTCCTCGGCCCGGCCATCAACGCCTACCACAGCCGCATCACCCGGCGCGAAATTGAAAAGGAAATTCCGCGTCTGGTGCGAAAAGGCAGCCTGCCGGAACTTTTCGATCTGATCGACAACGCCGAAAACCGGAAAACCGACGCCCAAGGCTACATCGTGAACTGCGCCGAATATGCGGCCCTCGAAAGGGAAGTTCGGGATCTCGAAGGATCCGGCACCGAACTCCAGACGAAGGCGGAACGAACGGGCAAGCAGGCCTCCGCCGTGATTTCCATCCTCATGGCCATGAGCGTGATGTCGATCCTGCTGATCGCCGAAATGTTTTAAAACCAGAGATACTCACCTCCGCTAAAGACCAGGTAGAAAAAAGACGATGGCTACACCGCCGACACAAAATCCAAGCGCCAGCGCCGTACCCGCACCGGCGGTGAGCGGAAAGAGCCTCCGCCAGGGGATCTGGTTTGTCATTGGGTTGATGACCCTGGCCTACATCTCGTTGCCGACGGTGGTGTTGATATTTTTCGGGCTGATGCCGTCGATCGTCGCCCTGGTGATCGACCGCACCGAGGGGCGGTACGCAACTTTCTGCGTTCTTGGCATGAATTTTTCCGGCTTGTTCCCCTTTTTGACAGACGTTTGGTTCCAGGTTCACACCACCGACATGGCGATTCGGACCATGACGAACGTCTTCAACCTGTTGATTATTTACGGTTCCGCCGGCTTCGGATGGGTGCTTTACATGGCGTTACCGCCGGTGATCACGACTTTCCTTTCGGCGATGTCACAACGCCGTGTTGCCGAGCTGCGTGAAAAACAGGCCCAAATCATTGAGGAATGGGGTGAAAGCGTCACCACGATCTTGGATTCCGAAGAGGGCGAGGACCCGTCCGTTCCCGAAGCCACCGCCATGCCTGAACTTCCCGATGCCCCGGCCGCCCTCCCGCCGCCACCGCAACCGGCGCCGCCGACGATGCCCGAACCCGGCCCCAGCGAATAGTCTTTCCCGGAACCACCCCCGGAACCATCGGCTTGCAGGCAAATCCAAAAAAGCCGGGTTGCAAAGGAACCCGGCTGAAAATTCTCCCTCACATAATACCAAGGATCAATTGCCGGACTGGGAGAATTGCTGACGGCACCAACGCCGTTCAAGCGTTGATATGCTGCTCGATCACAGCGTTCTTCACCGATTTCTGTACCTTTTCGAAGGCCCGGACCTCAATCTGGCGAACCCGTTCGCGGGAAATCCCGAAGCGAAGGCTCAAGTCCTGGAGCGTCGCCGGAGCCTCGTTGAGGCGCCGTTCGGACAGGATTTTCCGTTCCCGATCGCTCAGGCCCATCATCGCCGTGGCCAAAAGCTTGCGGCGGCTGCCCAATTCCTGTCTCTCGGCGAGGACAATTTCCTGGCCATCTTTTTCCTCGACCAGCCAATCCAGCCATTCCCCCTCGCTGTCATCGCGGAGCGGCGCGTTTAGGGACTGGTCGGGGCCGATCAGGCGCCGGTTCATGTTGATGACTTCGGCCTCCGGTACTTTCAGCCAGCCGGCGATTACAGAGACGTTTTCCGGATACAGGTCCCCGTCCTCCAACGCCTGAATCCTGGCTTTGAGTTTACGGAGGTTGAAGAAAAGCTTCTTTTGCGCCGCCGTGGTACCCATTTTAACCAACGACCAGGAATGCAGGATGTATTCCTGGATGGCGGCGCGGATCCACCACATGGCGTAAGTCGAGAGCCTAAACCCCCGTTCTGGATCGAACCGTTTGATCGCCTGCATCATGCCGACGTTGCCTTCGCTGATCAGTTCGCCCAGGGGCAGGCCGTATCCCTGGAAGCCCATGGCGATCTTGGCGACCAGGCGAAGGTGGCTGGTAACCATACGCTCGGCCGCTTCCGGATCTTCATGGTCGCGCCAGCGTTGGGCCAGTTGGCGTTCCTCCTCGACCTCCAACATCGGATAAGTGCGGATGCGCTGCAGGTAGCGGGACAGGTTCTGATCCGGAGAGAGATCGATATTGTAGTTCGCTGATCCCATGGTTTTGTGTTTTCCCAATCCCTGTTTCGTCGTTTTCCGGGCCCCAGGATATCCGGTGAAGTCAACCGGGCGGGCCACCTTCACAGAGGGGAATCCTACAATACCTAACTTTTAAACTCAAGTATTAGGAGAAAATTATAATTTCTCTAAATTATATATTAATTCATTAAAATCATTAGGTAGTTCAGACTTGAATCGTATAAAAACCCCACTGGATAGATGGGTAAAACCGATCAAAAATGCGTGTAAAGCTTGGTGATCAAAAGCGGATAACTTTAGCCTTACGGTTTCCGGTGCATCTTTCACCCGCCGCCTCGCCCCGCCGCCGTAAAGGGGATCGCCGACAATCGGATGGCCCAGGGAAGCCATATGGACGCGAATCTGATGGGTCCGCCCGGTCGCCAGCCGGCATTCCACCAGGCTGGCGGCGGTACCCACGCTTGCCAATACCCGGTACCGGGTCAAGGCCGGTTTGCCGCCCTTCTTGACCACCGCCATTTTCTTGCGGTTGGCGGGGCTACGCCCTATCGGGCCCTCGACCTTTCCTTGGCCGGGCCGGAGCCGTCCCCACACCAGCGCCTTATAGCGGCGCTCAAGTTTCCGTTCCTCCAACTGGGCCGCCAAATGGCGGTGTGCGATATCGTTCTTGGCCGCCACCATCAGGCCGCTGGTGCCCTTGTCAAGGCGGTGCACGATGCCGGGGCGGGTGACCCCACCGATGCCCGACAGGCTGCTCCCGCAATGGGCCAAAAGCGCGTTGACCAGGGTGCCGTCCGGGTGCCCGGTGGCGGGATGCACGACCATCCCCGGCGATTTGTCGATGATGATCAGGTCGTCGTCCTCATAGACCACGTTCAGCGGAATCGCCTGCGGTCGGGGCACCGCCAGCACCGCCGCCGGGACGAAGACGCCATAGACCTCGCCGACCTTGACCTTGGCCGCCGCTTCGGTGACGGTGGCCCCGTCCCGCGTCACCTGGCCTAATTCGATCAGGCCCTTGAGGCGGCTTCGCGACAGCGGCGGCACGGCACCGGCGAGAAACCGGTCGAGACGGTCCCGGGCCTTGTCTTGCGTCACGGTGACGGTATATGTGGTGTTCTTGCTCAAGCGTTCGGTCCTGGTTTTGGCCTGGTTTTGGGCCCATAGCCGCCGGTCCCCGCCAGCCCAGGAGGATAACATGCAAATGCTGAAGGGCCTTGTCATCGGTTTGGGGGTGCTGATTTTGCTCGGCATGACGCTGCTGGTGTACGGCTTCTACCAAAAAGCCAACAATCCCGGCTGGCGGATGTTTTCCTCGCCAAGCGCCCCCGGGGCGGCGGCGCCGGCGGCGCCCTTCGGCGAGCTCGACTTGAAACTTCCCGAAGGGTGCGTGATCGGGCGCCTCACGCCTGACGGCGTTCGCGCCTATATCAAGGTCCGTCCCGACGGCGCCAGAAGGGGCACGTCCCAGGCCGGGCCGTGCAACCGCATCGTCGTCATCGACGTGGTCCGGGGCCAAGTCCTCGGCACCATCAAGCCCAGCCCGTGAACCGCCCGTGATCCGCCTACCCGATCCGCTTTTAAAGACCATCGCCGATGAGGCCGAGGACGCCTATCCGATGGAATGCTGCGGGCTGTTCGCCGGCAGGCGCGAAGACACGGGGGGCGATGTCCTGATCACCCGCGTCCAGCCCAGCCCCAACGTCGCCGACGGCGACCGCCGCAAAAGCTTCCTGGTCGACGCCAAAATCCAGTTCGACATGATGCGTGAACTCGGCGACGGGCCGGAACGGATCGTCGGCCACTACCATTCCCATCCGGACCACGCGGCCCGGCCGTCGGACCGCGACAAGCAATCGGTTTACTACCCGGACCACGTTTGGGTGATCATCGGCCTCGAAGATGGCCACACCAAGGAAGTCGCGGCTTATTTGTTCGACCAGACCGCCGAGCGGTTCCACCAGGTCGAGATCGTTACCGACAACCCCGGAAATTAATTAGACAGGAGACCCCCTTTGAACTTCGCTTCCGACAATATCACCGGCGCGGCGCCGGAAATCCTCGACGCCATCCAGGCCGGCAACGACGGCGCGTTGCTGCCCTACGGCAACGACGACGTCACCCGCGCCGCCGAGGCCAAGGTGGCGCAAGTTTTCGAGACCGCGGCGGAGGTGTTTTTCGTCGCCACCGGGACGGCGGCCAATGCGCTGGCGATTTCGGCGGCGACGCCGCCCTGGGGGGTGATTTTTTGCCACGCGGGCGCCCATATCAACGACACCGAGGCGGCGGCGCCGGAGTTCTTTTCCGGCGGCGCCAAGCTGATCGCCATCGACGGCGACGACGGCAAAATCACCGCCGCCGCCCTCGAGGCGGCGATCACCGGCGCGCAGGTCGGCAACGTCCATCACCCGCAGCCGGCGGCCGTTTCGATCACCCAGGCGACCGAGGCCGGTACCCTTTACGGCCTCGACGAGGTCGCCGCCATTTCCGCCGTCTGCCGGGAACATGATCTTAAACTGCACATGGACGGGGCGCGGTTCGCCAACGCCGTCGCTGGGCTCGGCTGTTCGGCGGCCGAAGCGAGCTGGAAGGCGGGCGTCGACGTGCTTAGCTTCGGCGCCACCAAGAACGGCGCGCTGACGGCCGAGGCCGTGGTGCTGTTCGACAAGGACCTGGCCCGGGACTTCGGCTACCGGCGCAAGCGCGGCGGGCATTTGTTTTCGAAGATGCGGTTTTTGGCGGTGCAGTGGGACGCCTATGTCACCGGAGACTTGTGGCTCAGGAACGCCGCCCACGCCAACGCCATGGCAACCCGCATGGCCGACGGGCTGGCGGCCATCGACGGCGTCGAATTGACCCGCCCGGTGGAGGCCAACATCGTGTTCCCGCGCCTGACGGCGGCGATCATCGAGGGGCTTGAGGCCGACGGCTTTCAGTTCTACGAACGCGGCGGCGAAAACGTCGTCCGCCTGGTCTGCGCCTTCGCCACCACCGCCGCAGAGGTCGACCGGTTCATCGACGCCGCCCGTGGCCACGCCGCCGGTTGAGGGACTTGCCGCCGGCCGGCGCTTGGGTAACACTGGGCGTTCAAGCCCCGGACGTCCCCTTCGTCTAGCGGCCTAGGACATCGGCCTCTCACGCCGAAAACACGGGTTCGAGTCCCGTAGGGGACGCCA
>PTLK01000130.1 GCA_002938075.1 Alphaproteobacteria bacterium MarineAlpha3_Bin3 | reverse complement strand
TTTAGCCCAAACTTCAGGCTTTAAACTGACACGACGGTGCAAAGACCGGGGCAAAACGGGGAGGCAAGCGGAGAATGACCAATGCGTACGATGAAGCCTATCGGCGGTCGATCGAGGATCCCGAAGGGTTTTGGGGGGAAATTGCCGAGGATGTCCGCTGGATAAAGAAATGGGACAAGGTCCTCGACGATACCAACAAGCCGTTTTACCGCTGGTTCACGGGCGGCGAACTCAATACCTGTTATAACGCCCTTGACCGCCACGTCGAGGAAGGCCGCGCCGATCAGGCGGCCCTGATTTACGACTCGCCGGTGACCGGCAATACGGTCAAGACCTTCACCTTTCGGGAACTCCGGGACGAGGTGGCGAAATTCGCCGGCGTTCTGGTCGCCAATGGGGTCGGCAAGGGCGACCGGGTCATCATCTACATGCCCATGGTGCCCGAAGCCGCCATCGCCATGTTAGCCTGCGCCCGCATTGGCGCCGTCCATTCGGTCGTTTTCGGCGGGTTTGCGTCCAATGAGCTGGCGGTGCGCATTGACGACGCCAAGCCCAAATTGATCATCACCGCGTCCTGTGGCATCGAGGTCAGCCGCGTCATCGAATACATGCCGCTGTTGAACGGCGCCATCGACCTGGCCAAACACAAGCCCGACGGCTGCATTGTTCTGCAGCGCCCTGAGGCGAAGGCCGAATTGACCGAGAGGCGCGATGTCGATTGGAGCGAAGCCATGGAAGGCGCCGAGGCGGTCGATTGCGTTCCTGTTTTGGCGACCGATCCTCTTTACATCCTTTACACCTCCGGCACCACGGGCGAGCCCAAGGGCGTGGTCCGCGACAACGGCGGTCATCTGGTGGCTTTGAAGTGGTCAATGAAGAACGTCTACGGCGTCGAACCCGGTGACGTCTATTGGGCGGCGTCGGACGTCGGTTGGGTGGTTGGCCATTCCTATATCGTTTACGCGCCGCTGTTTCACGGCTGCACGAGCATCCTTTACGAGGGCAAACCGGTGGGCACGCCCGACGCCGGCGCCTTTTGGCGGGTCATCAGCGATCACAAGGTCAACGTACTGTTTACCGCGCCGACGGCGTTCCGCGCCATCAAACGCGAGGACCCGGACGGCCTATTGATGAAGGATTACGACCTTTCGTCGTTCCGCTACCTGTTCCTGGCCGGTGAACGCACCGACCCCGATACCCTCCATTGGGCCGAGGAAAAGATCGGCGTGCCGGTGATCGACCATTGGTGGCAGACCGAAACCGGATGGGCTATCGCCGCCAATTGCGTCGGCCTGCATCAATTTCCGGTCAAGCCGGGATCACCGACCAAGGCGGCGCCCGGCTGGAACGTTCGGATCCTCAATGCCGAAAACGAACCGGTAAAAACCGGCGATATCGGCGCCCTTTGCGTCAAGCTGCCGCTGCCGCCGTCCAGCCTGCCGACGCTTTGGAACGCCGATGATAGGTTCGTCGAATCCTATCTCAAGGAATTTCCCGGCCACTACAAAACGGAGGACGCCGGCTACCGGGACGAGGACGGTTATCTCTATATCATGGCCCGAACCGACGACATCATTAACGTCGCCGGGCACCGGCTTTCCACCGGCGGCATGGAAGAGGTCCTGGCCAACCACCCGGACGTCGCCGAATGCGCCGTCATCGGCGTCGCCGACGACCTCAAGGGACAGTTGCCGGTCGGGTTCCTGGTCCTCAAGGCCGGAGTCACCAAGGATCACACCGAAATCGTTTCCGAGGTGGTGGCGATGGTCCGCGAACAGATAGGCCCCGTCGCCGCCTTCAAGCAGGCCGTTGTGGTGAACGGCCTGCCGAAGACCCGTTCTGGCAAGATTCTCCGCGGCACCATGCAGAAAATCGCCGACAACGAGGAATACAAGATGCCGGCGACCATCGACGATCCGGCGGTCCTCGATGAAATGGACGAAGCCTTGCAAGGGATCGGTTACGCGTCGGCGCGCGAGGGGTAGGGATACCCGAAAACCGGCATTGGGGCTTTTGCCGCCCTCGTCTTAGGGCGGGTACGGTTGGTTAAGAAAATCAGCTTTCCTTGACGTCGTCGACCGCGTCTTTGGCTGCGTCATCGGAAGTCTTGGCGAAAATGTCTTCGGCCGCCTTCAACACGTCCGGCGTCGCCATGGCTTCTCCCAGTTTGGCATTCTCGGGGCTGACTTTAGTCGCCGGCGGCTCTTCGGGTTCCGGTTCTTCGGCCGGTTTGGATACGTCCTTGACCAGAAGGGTCTCGCCCGGGGCCAAATGGGCGACCGGGTTCACCTGTGCGGGCTCGGGCTCCGGTGCCACGGGGGTCCCCGGGGCCTGGTCCACGGAGACGGGCGCTTCGGCGGCGGCCGGCCCCGTTGCTTCATCGACGGGCTGGGCTTGCGAATCCTGCGCCTTGCCGGCACGGGCGCGGGCCAGGGCCACCGCCTTTTCAAGGTCGTCGGAAGAGCACAGGCCGAGGTTGACCGGATTTTGGAGCTTGATGTTGGGCATGTTCCAATGGCTGCGCTCGCGGATGGCGTTGATGGTCGGCTTGGTGGTGCCGATCAGTTTCGAGATTTGAGAGTCCGAAAAATCCGGTTGGTTCCTGACCAGCCAGGCGATGGCGTCGGGACGGTCCTGGCGCTTCGACAGGGGCGTATACCGTGCGCCCTTGGTGCGCGCCTTGGGCAGCGGGATGTTGGGTTTCGCCATTTCCATCCTGGAGTCCGGATCGGCGGCGCAACGGTCCAGCTCTTCCTGGGTCAACTCGCCGCCGGCTATCGGGTCAAGGCCCTGCATGCCGGTCGCCACCTCGCCGTCGGCGATGGCTTGGACTTCCAGATCGTGGAGGCCGCAAAAAGCCGCAATCTGCTCGAAAGTTAGAGCCGTGTTTTCAACAAGCCAAACAGCCGTCGCCTTTGGCATCAGAGGATGCGCCATCTTCTTTTTTCCTTTTCCAGAAGACCTTCTGCCTGTTCTTCGTCAGGCAGACCCTTGATCGGCCCTTTTATAACGCCCGTCCGCCCGTCTGGTCAAACACGTCAATCAGGCCTCATCCGGGACCAGCATGATCTTGCCGATGTGCTGGCTCGATTCCATCATTTCGTGGGCTTCCGAGGCTTTGGACAGGGGGAAAGTGGCATGGATGACCGGTTTAATTTTGCCGGCGGCGATCAACGGCCACACCTTTTCTTTCAGCGCCTGGGCGATTTCTCCCTTGCGTTCCACCGGCTGCGGGCGGAGCGTCGATCCGGTGAGCGTTAGGCGCTTCAACATCACCGGCATGAAATTGACCTCGACCTTGGAGCCCTTGAGGAAGGCGATGGAAACGTGACGGCCGTCGGGTGCCAGGGCCTTGATGTTGCGCGGCAGGTAATCGCCGCCGACCATGTCAAGGATCACGTTGACGCCCTGGCCGTCTGTGAAATCCTCGACCGCCTCGACGAAATCCTCTTGTTTATAGTTGACGGCCCGTTCCGCCCCCAGTTCCTCGCAGACCCGGCACTTTTCGTCGCTGCCGGCGGTGGTGATGACCCGCGACCCCATTCGGCTGGCCATCTGGATCGCCGTCGTGCCGATGCCGCTTGACCCGCCGTGCACCAGCAGGGTTTCGCCGGGCTGAAGCCGGGCGCGCTCGAACACGTTGCTCCATACCGTGAAACACGTTTCCGGCAGGGCCGCCGCTTCGACCATGCCGAGGTCGCCTGGAATGGTTAGGCATTGAGGGGCGGGGGCGACGACGTATTGGGCATAGCCGCCGCCGGCGACCAGGGCGCAGACTTCGTCGCCCTCGTTCCAGCCTTCGACGTCTTTTCCCCGGCCGGCGATGACCCCCGCGACCTCCAGGCCCGGGATATCGGTGACCCCAGGCGGCGGCGCGTAATGGCCCTGGCGCTGGATACAGTCGGGTCGATTGACGCCGGCCGCCCGGACGGCGATCAGGACCTCGCCCTGGCCGGGCTCCGGAACGGGCCGGGTCCCGGGTTGCAAGACTTCCGGGCCGCCCGGCTCGGCGATTTCGACGCAGGACATGGTTTCGGGGATGGCGGTCATGGGGCGCTCTCACTCGATTGTTTGCGGGGGCTATGGTAGTACTCCCTTAAACAATACAGGGAGGGTGGACAATGGATACCGACGATCTGGAGCCCCAAAAACAAAAACCGGCGCCGAAGAAACTGGAAGAAATGTCCATCGAGGCGCTTGGTGAATACATTGACGAACTGGAAGCCGAAATCGCCCGCGTACGCGAAGCCATTAAGGGCAAGAAAAGCGCCCTCACCGACGCCGATCATTTTTTCAAGAAATAGGGTCTCCGGGCGGCCGGGACCGGCGTTTGGTCATGAACATCAACCAACCGATAGGACCTAAAAGCAACACGATCACCAGCCATCCCCAACGGGGACCGATCGGGCAGCCCGACCCCTGCGGCGCCTTCCAGGGGCCGCTTCGGGCGGAAACCCCGACATGAATGAGGGGCAGAACGAAGCCGACGATCAATAGGGTCCACGCGGCAGCCGGGCTCATCGGTGCTCCTCCCTTCGAGGCGCTTCAGGCTCAGTGACTAAAGCCACCATAGCACGGAATACCAAGGCTTTCAGGCCCGGCTCCGGGGCCGTGAGCCAGCCATTAAATAAAAATTAAGATGTCTTGGATAGGGTGTCTCAGTGGATGAGATAAAAACATCATCCATTCAACTTCGACGCCTCCCTGTTGAACTCGCCGCCCCTTCGGGGGCGGCGCTTTTTTATCTCGATCATGGACAAACAAGGCACGGGTTTTGCGTGTCGATTTATCTCCTTTGCAAGGGTTGACCGGCGGGTCCGCCCTTGGGTAATGTCTCTGGCGTTAAAGAATTTTGGCGAGTTTTACAGGTTTGAGGCTACAAAATAATGGGGGCTGCCGGTTGAAGGTGGCCCCCAAAAAATTTGTATTCCCTTTGATTTCCAGGGGCATCCCGTGACATGAGTAAAGAGAACATCGAAACCCGGGACCGCTACCCCCATTTTCTGAGCATTCAGACCCGATGGTCGGACAATGACATCTATGGCCACGTCAACAACGTGACCTACTATTCCTATTTCGACACCGTGGTGAACTGTTTTTTGATTGACCAAGGCGGCCTCGATATCGAGACCGACAGCGTCATCGGCATGGCTGTCGAAACGATGTGTAAATTCAACAAACCCCTGGCCTATCCCGAGGTCCTCGAAGCGGGCCTGAGAGTAGGGAAACTGGGCAATTCGAGCGTTCGCTACGAAATCGGAATCTTCCAGGAAGGCGCCGCCGAAGCCGCCGCCATGGGCCACTTCGTCCATGTTTTCGTCGACCGCGCCACGGGCAAGCCGGCGCCGATTCCGGACGCCATCCGAAGCGCCCTCGAGCAGATCAAGGTTTAGGGGTGACAAAGCCCGCCATGTCCGATCCGACCCGCCAGACCCGCAAGGATTTTCCCTACCTGATCCAAATTCCGACGCGTTGGAGCGACAACGACATGCTCGGCCATGTCAACAACGTGCTCTATTACCGATATTTCGAGGCCATCGTCGTCCGGTTCCAGATGGAGGAGGCCGGCATCGATTGGATCAACGACGCGGTTTCCCCGCAGGCGGTGGAAACCCTATGCCGGTTTCACCGTCCGCTCAGCTTTCCCGAAACCATTGACGCCGGGTTACGGGTCGAACGGATCAGAAATTCCAGCGTCACCTTCGCCATCGCGCTGTTCGGGGAAAACGACGAGACTCCCGCGGCAACCGGGCATTTCGTCCATGTGTTCGTGGATTCAGAGACCCTCAAATCTCAGCCCATCCCGGCACCCATTCGGGGGGTGTTAGAGAAATTCGTCGCCTCCTAGCGGACAAAA
>PTLK01000013.1 GCA_002938075.1 Alphaproteobacteria bacterium MarineAlpha3_Bin3 | reverse complement strand
GGCGTCATCCGCGGCTACGCGACCCTGGTCGACGCCGAGGCCGTGGGCCTGCCGGTCAGCGTCTTCGTCAGCGTCACCCTGGAGAAACAAATCGAGAAGGCGCTGGAGAAATTTGAGAAGGAAATCCGCGCCCGGCCCGAGGTCATGGAATGCTACCTGATGACCGGCGAGGCCGATTACCTGTTGCGCGTGGTGACGGCGGACCTGGGCGCCTATGAGCGGTTCCTGATTGAGCACCTGACCCGCATCCCCGGCGTCGCCTCCATCAAGTCGTCGTTCGCCCTGAAGCAGGTCGCCTACCGGACGGCGCTGCCCATTTCACCGCCCGGCAAGTCCAAATGATAAAACCCACGAAATCGTGAAACGCTTTTTATTTACAGGCCCCCCAAAGACCTTCCATACCCGGTCCATGGACAAGGAAAACCGAGCACCGAGAGCCAACCGGGCCGCCCGAAGAAGCGCCCTGGTCCTTTTCCTGGGCGCCGCGCTCAGCGGGTTCATGTTCCTGGAGGCGGCGTTGGCGCCGAAGGCCGACCCGTGGCCCCGGTGGCAGGCCTTTGAAGCGGCTTCGACGGCGGTCATCGACCACCACCCCTGGGACCAGTTTTTGAAAAAATACCTGAAACCCGGCCCGGACGGCGTCAACCGGGTCGCCTACGGCCGCGTCACCGGCGATGACCGCCGGGCGCTGTACGAGTACCTGGTGGCGCTGCGCCTGACCTCCATCGAACGCTTCAACCGCGCCGAACAGTTGGCCTATTGGATCAACCTCTACAACGCCCTCACGGTGCGGCTGGTGCTGGAGTTTTATCCCGTCAACAGCATCAAGGACATCGAAATCTCGTCGAACCCGCTTGGCGGTATTTTCAGCGGCCCGTGGGACCGCAAGCTGCTGGATGTCGAGGGTGAGCCGTTGAGCCTCAATGACATCGAGCACCGCATCCTCAGGCCCATCTGGGGCGACCCGCGCATCCATTATGCCGTCAACTGCGCCGCCGTCGGGTGCCCGAACCTGCAGCCGCTGGCCTTTACCGGCGCCAACACCGAGACGCTCCTCGATCACGCGGCGCAAAACTACGTCAACAGCCCCCGCGGCGCCCGCGTCGAGGACGGCCAACTGATCGTATCCAAGATTTATGCCTGGTTCGTCGACGACTTCGGCGGTTCGGAGGAAGGCGTCCTCGCCCATCTCCGGCACTTGGCGGAACCGCCGTTGGCCCGCGCGCTCGAGGGCCGGACCTCCATCGACGATTACGAATACGACTGGGGCCTCAACGATTCCCGGTCCTGAGGGGCGGCGCTCCACGCCAATTCACGAAAACGTCAGGAACTTCAAACGTCGACGGTAATGTCGGTCTTGGGTTTCGAGGAGCAGATTAGGATCTGCCCTTCCTCCTCGAGCAGGAAGGCATCGTCGTTGACGTATTCGATCTCGCCCTCGATCAACGCGCACATGCAGGTGTGGCAGACCCCGGACCGGCAACTAAAATCGGGCGTCACCCCGTTGGCTTCGGCCAGCTCGAGGATGGTTTCAATTTCCGGGTCCCAGTTAACAGTGACGCCGGAACGCTTAAACGTCACCATGGGCCCGTCCACCGCCGCTTCGGGGCCAGGGACTGTCGAGGCGGTCGGGGTGCTTTTCCGATCGGCTTTATCGTCGGCGCCCTCCTTGAGCACCGTCGCCGGGCCGAAGAATTCGTAATAAATGCGGGATTCCGCCACCCCCCAATCGAGAAGCCCGTTGAACAGCACCTTCATGAACGGCGGCGGGCCGCACAGGTAGAAATCGCCGTCCTTGCCGGGCACCAGGCTTTGCAGCAGTTCCATGGAAATCACCCCGGCGCTGTCGTAATCCCGGCCTTCGACGTCGCCGGGACCCGGCTCCAAATAGGCGATGTGGGCATGGACGTTGGCATGGGTTTCGGCCAGGCCCCGCACGTGTGCGCCGAAGGCGTGCTCGTCGCCGTTACGGACCCCGTGGATGAACCACACCGGCCTTTTGGCGCCGTTGGCAACGATGTGGTTGAGCATGCTGACCATCGGCGTCAGGCCAACACCGCCGGACAGCAGCACCACCGGCCCCGATTTGCCCCCATCCCCATCCACTTCATCGTCTTCGTGCAGGAAAAAATCGCCCGAGGGCGCGCGCACCTGCAATTCGCTGCCGGCCTCGACGTGGTCGTGGAAATAGTTGGACGACACGCCCGGCGGCGCGTCCATTTGATCGGCAGGCGGCGGCTCGCGTTTGATGGACAGGCGGTAATGGGTGGCGTCGCCCGAGCTGTCGGAAATGGTATAGGTGCGAAGGACGGGCTTCTCATAGCCTGGCATGTCGAGTTTGAAGCCCAGGAACTGCCCCGGCTTGTAGGATGCCAGCGGGCGTCCGTCCTTGGCCGTCAGGTAGAACGAGGTGACGGTCAGGCTTTCCGGTTCCTTGCGCTCGACGCAAAAGGTCCGGTATCCGTCCCAGCCGCCGGAGAAATCCTTGGGCTCGTTCATGAATGGCTTCCTTTTGGCTTTCCGCTGTCCGGAGCAGGCTAACTTGCCGTTCAAGGGGGGGGCAAGGCAACCCTTTGCGAACTAGGGGTTTGGCAGCGGCGGCGAGGCTGTTAGTTTAGTTGATTCCCTTAAACGGAAACCGGCCCAAGGGGCAGCGGGGGACTGAAGGGTGGCGGCAAAACGCGGCGACGACAAGGCCTGGAAAGAATTCATCTCGTGGTGCGGAGAACGCGGCCTCAAGGCGGTGCCGGCCAACCCCTGGACGCTGGCCGCCTATGCTCGGTGGAGCGAGCGCCACCATCCCTATCCGACCGTCGCCAAGAACATCGAGGCCATCGCCCGGGTCCACCATACGAAAACGCGCAAACGCCTGGACCGCTACCCCATGGTCACGAGCACCCTGAGCCTCATCGAAACCCGCGCCAAGGCGAAAAAATCGGCCAAGGACAAACAGGCGGCACTGTTCCCGGAAGACGACATCCTCGAGCGCCAAGCCACCGGAAAGGGCAAGGCCGGGAAAACCAAAAAAAACACCGGCACGGCCAAGGCCGTCAAGGGCAAGGGCAAAAAGACGGCCAAGAAAAAAACCGGTAAAGCAATGAGCGCCAGCCCGAAACTGGTGTCCCGGCGGCGGTTGAAAAGCTGAGGCCGCTCCCTGTCTTGGCCAAAGGGCGGTCAGCGGACCTCGACCTCGCGGACGATCGAGATGATTTTCTCTTTTGCGCCGCCCTTGTCGCGCACCAGGGTGATGTCGCCCCGATAGGTCCCTGGCGGCAAGGAACGGGCCTTTCTTTTCTTGCCGGCAAAGACGAAACGCCGGGCCTGGGTCTTGTCCACGGTGGACGAGCGTTCGACGACGGTCTGGCCGTTGGGGGCGGTGATTTTCAGGCTCAGGATATCGCCGGCCCGGGGCCAGAACATATCCACCCACAGCACCATGGCCGGTGCCGTGCGCGACATTATAGGCGCCGAAAAATCGCCCCGCCTGGCGGCCCGGGCGGACAGCCGGCCGGCGGCGAAACCGGCGTTGTAGAGGGCCGTCGTCTCCCCCGTCAGCCGGCTCAGCGCGTCCTTCCGCCAAAGGGGGGCAACGCCTAGGCCGCATTGCCGTTGCCGCCCCACCCCGGCGAACGGATCAATCACCCGCTTGCCAAGGCGTACGGCCAGGTGGACGTGGGGGAACTGCGCCCGGCCCGAGTGGCCGACAAGGCCCAGTTTCCGCCCCCGTTCGACCCTTTCGCCCTTTTTGACCGCGAGGCTGCCCCGGCGCATGTGGCAATACTGGGTTTCCCAGCCGCCGCCGTGGACGAGGACCAAGCCGTTGCCGCATTCCCGCCCCTCGACGGAACCGCTGCCGGGGAGGGTGAAGTCGACGTCCTTCATACCGTCGCGCACGGCCTTGACGATGCCGGGTGCCGACGCCACCACGTCGACGCCCTTGGCCATCACGGCCAGATCGCGGATGGCGATGTCGGTGCCCTTGTGCCCGTCATAGGTCCTTTTCCGGCAGGCGTAATCGCGCCGGCCCGGGCCCGGATCGACATCAACGAAATTGACCAGCCAGCAGTCCTTCCCCGGCCGGCAGCGAATCGGAAGGCCGAGGGCCGGCGGTTTCGCCTCCGCGCCCAAGGCCGAAAATATCGCCGGAAAGGTTGCCGGCCCTAACGCCGCCCAGAGAAAGCAGGCGGCGGCAAAAACGGCGGATTTCGACGTGTATCGGGTGAATTCCATCCCTTTACCCATAGCAGGCCCGGGGCGCCGTGATACAGGCTACTAACTTGCCGCGCATCGGCGAAAGGCGTATATTGCGGTGCAATATATTGTTTTGCGGAGCATAAAGGCCGTTTCAATGAGGCCATTTCAACGAAGACGGAGTCAAGGCCGATGGAACCCGCCAAAAGCACTCATGAAATGCTACACGGGTATTACTTCGAGGACCTGCGGGAAGGCATGCGGGACGTCTATACCAAGACCATCACCGACGCCGACGTGATGTCGTTCGCCGGTATCTCCGGCGACACCAACCCCATCCACCTGAACCACGAGTTCGCCAGCGAAACCATGTTCGAGGGCCGGGTCGCCCACGGCATGCTGACGGCCAGTTTAATTTCCACCGTCATCGGCACCAAGCTGCCGGGACCGGGCTGCGTCTACGTCGGCCAGAACCTACGCTTCAAGGCCCCGGTCAAGGTCGGCGACACGGTGACGGCGACGTGCACGGTGACCAGGCTGATTGCCGAAAAACGCTTCATCGAAATGGATACCGTGTGCTCCGTCGGCGGCGAGGTGGTGCTGGACGGACAGGCGACGATCCTGGTGCCGTCGAAAGTCAAAGCCAACTAGGCCACCCGGCCCCCTCGTCTCCCTTGGCGCCCTTTACCCTTGACCCGCAAGGGGGGCGCTGACACTTTCCCGCCATGCGAATTTATCGCCATTATGACGCGCTTCCTGCCGACGCCAGGGGCGCGGCGGTCGCCATCGGTAATTTCGACGGTGTCCACCCGGGCCATCAGACGGTCATCCACGAGGCCGGCCTGATCGCCGGCGATATGTGCCGGCCGTGGGCGGTGCTGACGTTCGAGCCCCATCCCCGGGCCTTTTTCACCCCCGGCTCCGAGCCCTTCCGCCTCACCCCTTTCCGCTCCAAGGCGCGGCGGATCGCCGAATTGGGCGCCGACCTGTTGATCGTGCAGCGGTTCGACAAGGCCTTTTCTTCCCTGCCGGCGGAAGACTTCGTCAACACCGTCCTGGTCGACGGCCTCGGCGCCGGGCACGTGGTTTCGGGGTATGATTTCGTCTTCGGCCACAAACGCGGCGGCAACTGCGAACTGCTGCTGGCGATGGGGGCCAAAAAAGGCTTCGGCTTTACCGCTGTCAACGCGCAAACGGACTCCTCTGGCGAAGCCTATTCCTCGACCCGCGTCCGCGAACGGCTCGGGGACGCCGATCCCCGGGGCGCGGCGGCGATCCTGGGCCGGGATTTCGAGATCGAGGGCCGGGTGGCGCGGGGCGAAGCGCGCGGCAAAAGCATCGGTTTCCCGACCGCCAACATCCCCCTGGGCGCTTATCTGAGGCCGGCGCTGGGCGTCTATGCGGTGCGCGCCGCGATTGAACAGGAAAACGGGGAGATATGGCTCGATGGCGTCGCCAACATCGGCGTCCGCCCGACTTTCGGCGGCGACGGCGTGGTGCTGGAAGTGTTCCTGTTTGATTTCGACGACGATCTGTACGGAAAACGCCTGCGCGTCAGGCTGGTCGATTTCCTGCGCCCGGAAAAGAAGTTTGACGGCGTCGACGATTTGAAGGCACAAATCGCCCAGGACAGCGCCAAGGCACAAAAGATTCTTCAATGACGACCGATTACAAATCGACGGTGTTCCTGCCCCAGACCGGCTTTCCCATGAAGGCCGGTTTGCCGAAGCTTGAGCCCGAAATCCTCGCCCGGTGGCAGGACATGGACATCCAGGCCCTGCACCGCAAGGCCGCCAAGGGGAAGGAAAAATTCATCCTCCACGACGGTCCGCCCTACGCCAACGGGCATTTGCATATCGGCCACGCGCTCAACAAGATCCTCAAGGACATCATCGTGCGCACGCAACAGATGCTGGGCCGAGATTCCAATTACGTCCCCGGCTGGGACTGCCACGGCCTTCCCATCGAATGGAAGATCGAGGAAAAGTACCGCAAGATGAAGAAAGACAAGGACCAGGTGCCGATCATAAAATTCCGCCGCGAATGCCGGGAATTCGCCGAGCAATGGATCGACGTCCAGCGCGAGGAATTCAAGCGCCTCGGCGTCATCGGCAATTGGGACAACCCCTACACGACCATGAGCTTCTCGGCCGAAGCCCAGATCGTCCGCGAGCTGGGCAAGTTCCTGATGGACGGGTCGCTCTACCGGGGCGCCAAGCCGGTGATGTGGTCGCCGGTCGAAAAGACGGCCCTGGCCGAGGCCGAAATCGAATACCACGACCATACCTCGACCACCATCTACGTGCGCTTCCCCATCGCCAAGGCTTCCCAACCCGAAATCGAGGCGGCGGCCATCGTCATCTGGACGACGACGCCGTGGACCATACCCGGCAACCGCGCCGTCGCCTATGGCCCGGACATCGATTACGCCGTCGTCGAAGTCAAGGAAACGGCAGAAGGCAGCCTTGCCAAGGTCGGAGAAAAGCTGGTCATCGCCGAGGCCCGCCTGGAAACGGCGCTCGCCGAATTCGGTATCACCACGCCCAACGTGATCGCCACCTTCAAGGGCTCGGACCTGGAAGGCACCGTCTGCCGCCATCCCTTGGCCGGCCAGGGTTACGATTTCGACGTGCCGGCGCTGGCCGCCGGTTTCGCCACCACCGAGGAAGGCACCGGCATCGTCCACATCGCGCCGGGGCACGGGTCCGACGACTGGGAACTGGGCAAGGCCAACGCTATCGAGGTGCCCGAGACGGTCGGCGAGGACGGTTGTTTCTTCGATCACGTGCCGCTGTTCGCCGGCCAGCACGTCTACAAGGTCAATGACGCCCTCGCCGATACCATTGAGAACACCGGCGGCCTGCTGGCACGGGGGAAACTGTCGCACCGCTATCCGCACAGTTGGCGCTCGAAGGCGCCGCTGATCTTCCGCAACACCACCCAGTGGTTCATTTCCATGGAAAAGACGGGGCTCCGCGACAAGGCCCTGAAAGCCATCGAGGAAACCCGCTTCGTGCCGCCGTCGGGGCAGAAACGCCTTCGCGACATGATCGAGACCCGTCCAGATTGGTGCGTGTCGCGCCAACGCGCCTGGGGCGTGCCGATCACCGTCTTCGTCAACAAGGAAACCGGCGAGCCGCTGCGCGACCCGGTGGTGCTCGAGCGCATCGTCGAGGCGGTCGAGGGCGAAGGCGCCGACGCCTGGTTTTCGTCCGATCCGTCCCGGTTTCTGGGCGACGACCATAATGCCAAGGATTACGAACAGGTGATGGATATTCTGGACGTCTGGTTTGATTCCGGCGCCACCCATACCTTCGTGCTGGAGGACCGCGACGACCTGAAATGGCCGGCGTCGCTGTATCTGGAAGGCACCGACCAGCACCGCGGCTGGTTCCACTCATCCCTCCTCGAATCCTGCGGCACCCGGGGCCGGGCGCCCTATGAGGCGGTGCTGACCCACGGCTTCGTCATGGGCGAGGACGGGAGTAAGATGTCGAAATCCACGGGCAACATCGTCTCGCCCCAAGACGTGATCGATCAGCACGGCGCCGATGTCCTCAGGCTGTGGGTCGTCGGCTCGGACTATTCCGAGGACCTGCGCATTGGGCCGGAGATTCTGAAAAGAAACGCCGACATCTACCGCCGGCTCAGGAACACGCTGCGCTACCTGTTGGGCAACCTGGCCGGGTTCGACGAAAGCGAACGCGTCGGCATGGACGAGATGCCGGAACTGGAACGCTGGGTGCTGCACCGGCTTTGGCAACTGGATCGCCACCTGAGGCAGGCCTGCGACGATTTTCAGTTCCACCCGGTGTTCGACGAGCTGCATAATTTCTGCGCCGTCGATCTGTCGGCCTTCTATTTCGACGTCCGTAAGGATTCGCTCTATTGCGACCCGGCCGGCGACCCCAAGCGCCGCGCCGCGCAGACCGTCTTGGACGAAGTCTTCAACTGCCTCACCGCATGGCTGGCGCCGTTCCTTTGTTTCACGGCCGAAGAAGCCTGGCAGGCGCGCTATCAGGAGGAGGAGACGGAAGAAAGCGTTCACCTTCGCACCTTTCCCGACATTCCCGAAGCCTGGCGCGACGACGATTTGGCCGCTAAATGGGCGAAAATCAGAGAACTGCGCCGCGCCGTCACCGGGGCCCTGGAGGTCGAACGGGCGGAAAAACGCATCGGATCGTCCCTGGAGGCGCATCCCATTGTCTATGCCGAAACCGGGAACCGTGACCTTTTCGAGGGTCTCGACGCGGCCGAACTGTTCATCACGTCAGGCGCCACCTTCAGCGTCGAGGCGGCGCCGGAAGACGCGTTCCGGGCCGAAGACACCGGCGGCGTCGCGGTCCAACCCAACCGGGCCGAAGGCGAGAAATGCCGGCGCTGCTGGAAAGTTTTGCCTGAAGTCGGCCAGGACCCGGATTATCCCGACACCTGCGGGCGCTGCGCGGATGTGGTACGCCAATCGGACAAAGGCGGTTGATCGGCATGGCCCCGGACCCCGCCCCAGACTCCGATAGGGACGCAACCCAAAACAACGGCCCCGCCAGGATGACGTTCCGGCCAGAGTTCTTCAAGGGCCTGGCCGTGGCAGCGGCGGTCATCATCGTCGATCAAATCAGCAAATGGTGGATCCTCGGCTTCGTCATGCAGCCGCCCCAAGTCATCCCGTTGACGCCTTTCTTCAACCTGGTCCTGGGCTGGAACAGGGGGATCAGCTTCGGGTTCCTCGATTCCGGCGGCTGGCTCAGCGCCTGGTTCCTTCCCCTGGCGGCGGTGGCGATTTCGGCCGTCCTGGCGGTCTGGCTTTACCGTGTCCGCCACCTCCGGGCCGCCGTCAGCATCGGTCTGATTATCGGCGGCGCCATGGGCAACCTGATCGACCGGTTGCAATTCGGGGCGGTTGCCGACTTTTTGGACTTTTACGCCTGGGGCACCCATTGGCCGGCGTTCAACCTGGCCGACAGCGCCATCACCATCGGCGCCGCGGTGTTGATCCTAGATTCCTTGTTTGAAAAGGAAAAAAAGAGCTAAAATGGGGGGTTGGAAAGAAAATCGGCGGGCGCCGGGGCAATCGTTCGTTTAACAAAACCGGTGGCGCCCTGAGATAGGCCCATAAATTCAATGAAAAAAACGACCGCCTTTCTGTCCCTTGCGCTGGCCGTGGCGCTGCTTTCGGGCTGCGAATCGGCGCGCAAGGCCTTCAGCGGCGATAAAACCGCGCCCGACGAATTCGCCGTTTATTCCCGCCCGCCCCTGAGCCTGCCGCCGGATTACAAGCTCCGGCCCCCCGCCCCCGGAACGGTCCGCCCACAGGTCGATTCCGCGAAGTACCGCGCCGAACAGGCAATCCTGAGCAATACGGTCAGGAAAGGCGGCGTGGTGAAGCCGCTGAAAGGCAGCACCGGGTTGATGGCGTTGTTGAGGGATACCGGCGCCCTGTCCGCGACCCCGAACATCCGCGCCATCATCAATGAGGAAACCTCGATCCTCAGTTCCCAGGATCAGGCGTTTGTCGACAAATTGATTTTCTGGGTCGACGACAAAGAGCCCGGCAGCACCGTCGTCGACGCCAAGAAAGAGCAAAAACGCATCCAGGAGAACCAGGCCCTCGGCAAACCGCTGAACGAAGGCGAGACGCCTAAAATCAAACGCAAAGCCAAGCGCAAGGGCCTTTTGGACTTTTAGCAATGAAGAACGCTTCGACGACGAAGGGGGCGTTCCTGGCGCTCGCCTTTTTGGCCTTGTGCCTGGTTCCCGGCCTAAACACGCCCGCCCGGGCCGGGGTGTTCAACCCCGAGACCTTTACGCTCGCCAACGGCATGCGGGTGGTCGTCATTGGAAACCACCGGGTGCCGGTGGTCACCCACATGGTTTGGTACGGCGTCGGGTCGGCGGATGAAGGCCCGGGCGAATCCGGGATCGCACATTTCCTCGAACACCTGATGTTCAAGGGCACAAAAAAACGCAAGCCCGGGGAATTTTCCAAGATTTTGGCCCGCAACGGCGGCCGTGAAAACGCGTTTACGTCCGCCGACTACACCGCCTATTTCCAGACCGTCGCCGTTGATCGCCTCGAGATAGTGATGGAGATGGAAGCCGACCGGATGACCAACCTCAGGCTCACCGAACAGGGCGTGGCGATGGAAAAGGCGGTGGTGCTGGAGGAACGCCGGTCGCGCACCGACAACAACCCGTCCTCGATCCTGCGCGAACAGGTCAACGCGGCCATGTTCCTGAACTATCCCTATCGCCGGCCGGTCATCGGCTGGGCCCATGAGATCGAGGCGTTGAGCCTGAAAAACGTCTTGGCGTTCTATAAAAAATGGTATGCGCCGGGCAACGCCATCCTGGTCGTCGCCGGCGACATTACGGCGGCGAAGCTGAAACCGCTGGCGGAAAAATACTACGGCCGCATCCCGGCTCACAAACCTACAGCCCGGGTCCGGCCAGCGGAACCCCCACAAAGCGCCAGCCGTAGGCTTGTCTACAAGGATGCGCGCGTGCGCCAGCCGGCATGGAGCCGCACCTACCTGGCGCCCAGCTATTTGACCGGCGAAACCGGGCACGCCTATGCGCTTGAGGTATTGGCCGACATTTTCGGCGCCGGCGCCACCAGCCGCCTTTACCAGTCCCTGGTCGTCGAAAATAAAATCGCCATCTCGGCGGGGAGCTACTACGCGCCCGACGCCCGCGGGCCCGGCCGGTTCTCCCTTCATGCCAGCCCTAAGCCCGGCGTCAGCATGGAAGCCCTGGAAAAGGCCATGGAGGCGGAACTGACGAAGATCCTGACCCAGGGCGTCAGCGCCTCGGAGGTCGCCCGGGCCAAGAAGCGCATGCGGGCGCAGGCCGTTTATGCCCGCGATTCCCTGCAGGGCGGCGCCCGGGCGTTGGGCGCGGCGCTGGCCATCGGCATGACGGTCGAGGACGTCGAGGCCTGGCCGGACCGCATCGGTACCGTCACCGTCGAACAGGTGAATGCGGCGGCGAAGGCGGTGTTGAAGGAAGGCCGCTCGGTGACCGCCCTGTTGTTGCAAAAGAAGACGGGCTGAGCCTCCATGATCGGTAAATCGAGAACCCTGCTCGCGCCTCTGTTCGGGCTGGCCGTGCTGCTTTGCGTCCTCTTCGCCACGCCACAGGCCTACGCGGTGACCATCGAGAGAGTGTTATCGCTGGGCGGCATCGAGGCCTGGCTGGTGCGCGATCACACCAACCCGATCATCACCATGCGCTTCGCCTTTCGCGGCGGCGCGGCACTCGACCCCGAGGGCCGAGAGGGCTTGGCCAACATGGTTTCCACCTTGCTCGACGAAGGCGCCGGCGATCTCGACAGCAAGATCTTTCAGGGGCGGCTCGAGGACCTGGTCATCACCTTGCGCTTCGATGCTGGGCGGGACAATTTTGGCGGCCGGCTCCGGACCCTGGTCGAAAACAAGGCCACGGCCTTCGAACTCCTGACCCTGGCGCTGACCCGGCCGCGTTTCGATGCGGAGCCGTTGGAAAGGATCAGGAGCCAGATTTTTTCCTCTCTCCGCCAGGAAGCCGAGGACCCCAACACCATTGCCGGCAAGACGCTGTTCAAGACCCTGTTCCCGGCCCACCCTTACGGCCGCCCCGTCGACGGCACCCTGGAAAGCGTCGCCGCCATCACCCAGACCGACCTCAAGGGCTTTGTTAAGCGCCGACTGGCCAAGGACAACCTGGCGATCGGCGTCGTCGGCGACATCACCGCCGAGGCGCTGAAGACCGTGCTCGACAAGACCTTCGGCGGGCTGCCGGCCAAGGCTTGGGCCTGGGCGATCCCAGAAGCGGCCCTCAAGGGCCAGGGCCGCACAGTGGTCGTCACCAAGCCGGCGCCGCAAAGCGCCATCGTCTTCGCCGACAAGGGGCCGAAACGCCAGGACCCGGATTTCTACGCCGCCTATGTGATGAACCACGTGCTCGGCGGTGGCGGTTTTACGTCCAGACTTTACAACACAGTGCGCGAAAAGCGGGGGCTCGCTTACTCCGTCTATTCCGCCCTTCATCCCCTGGACCGCGCCGGTTTGATCTTCGGCGGCGCCGGCACCGCCAACAAAAGCGTCTCGGAAACAATCGCCGTGATGCGCGGCGAATGGACCCGCATGGCGACCCAGGGCATGAGCGAAAAGGAACTGGCCGATGCCAAGACCTTTTTGACCGGATCCTATCCGCTCAGCTTCACGTCGTCGGACCGCATCGCCTCGATGCTGATCGGCATCCAGATGGACAACCTCGGCATTGATTATCCCGACCGCCGCAACGGCCTGATCGAGGCGGTGACCCTCGACGACGTCAACCGGCTGGCGAAGGAGCTGCTGCGCCCGGACCAATTGACCGTGGTCGTCGTCGGCCGGCCCGACGGGGTCAAGAGCACCAACTGAACGACCCATCAAGCCGCCTGGGGGTACTGGTTGCGGCAATCCATCTCTGGTAGTCTCGTCTTCCCGCACAGCGCCCCGACGGAACCGGTTGTTTTCACCATGGCGTCCTTGAAAAGTTCTCCCGCCTGGAAGGCGCTCGAAGCCCACCGCAAGAAAACCACCGGCCTGCACATGCGGGACCTGTTCGCCGACGACAAAGACCGGCTCAAAGCGATGTCGGTAGGCTTGGGCGGGCTGTTCCTAGATTATTCCAAGAACCGGGTGAGCGCCGAAACTTATGCGCTGCTGATTGATCTGGCCCGCGAGGCCGACGTCGAAGGCTGGCGCGGGCGCATGGCCGCCGGCGAGGAAATCAATACCACCGAGGGGCGCCCGGCGCTGCATATGGCGCTCCGCGACCCTGGCGGCCCCGGCGGCAATGAGGAAATCATCTCCGCCCGGAAGGCCATGGAACGGATTTGCCGCGACGTCCGGGACGGCAAAATGACCGGCGCCACCGGAAAACCTTTCCAGGCCGTCGTTCATATCGGCACCGGCGGTTCCCACTTGGGCCCGGCGATGGTTGTCCGGGCGCTTGAGGCCTATCGGGACGGCCCCGATATCCATTTCGTCTCCAATGTCGACGGCGCCCAGATCGCCCAAGTCCTCGACGGGGTGGTCCCGGAAACGACGCTTTTCATCGCCGCGTCGAAATCCTTCACCACCGAGGAAACCCTGACCAACGCCCGAACCGCTTATGCCTGGCTGACCGAATCCTTGGGCGACGGCACCGTCCCCGCCCATTTCATCGCCGTTACCGCCAACGCCGGCGCGGCCGGAGATTTCGGCATCGGCGAAAACTTGATCCTTCCGCTGGCCGAAGGGGTCGCCGGGCGGTTTTCCGTGTGGTCGGGAGTCGGGCTGGCGGCGTCGTTGGCCATCGGCTGGGAGAATTTCGAGGCCATGCTTTCCGGCGCCCACGACATGGACCGGCACTTCCTGGATACCCCCCTGGACGCCAACATGCCGGTGATCTTAGGGCTGATCGGCATCTGGAACATCGACTTCCTGGGCGCCGAAGCCTTGGCGGTGCTGCCCTATGACCAGGGGTTGGGTCTGTTGCCCAACTACCTCCGGCAGTTGGAGATGGAAAGCAACGGCAAGTCCATCGGCCGCGACGGAACCGTCCTCGAGGCCGGCGGCGCCCCCATCGTCTTCGGTGAGCCGGGGACCGGCGGACAGCACGCCTTTTATCAGGCCATCCATCAGGGCCGGCGATTGATTGCCAGCGATTTCATCGTCCCTTTGCGGACCCACCACCCGACCGGCGACCACCACCAACGACTCCTTGCCAACGCCTTCGCCCAGTCGGAAGCCCTGATGAAGGGACGCCCCGGGGATAAGCAGCCCCCGCACCGGGCATTCGAAGGCAACCGGCCGTCGAATACCATCCTGATGGACCAGGTCGATCCCTTCACCCTGGGCCAGTTGATCGCCCTTTACGAACACAAGGTCTTCGTCCAGGCGGTGATCTGGGGCATCAACCCGTTCGACCAGTGGGGCGTGGAACTGAGCAAGGAACTGGCGGCAGCGATCTTGCCGGAAGTCCAAGGCGAAAACGCTTCCAGGGGTCATGATTCCTCCACCCGGGGGCTGATTGCCCGCGCCCGCAAGGCCAAAGAGGGAAAACAACCGTGACCATCCGCCGCCTGCCGGAAACCGTCATCAACCGCATCGCCGCCGGCGAGGTGGTCGAGCGCCCGGCCTCGGTGGTCAAGGAACTGGTGGAAAACGCCATCGACGCCGGCGCGACGCGCATCGATGCCGTGATCCGCGACGGCGGCCAAACGCTGATCGTAGTGTCCGACGACGGCCATGGCATGAGCGCCGAAGACCTCACCCTGGCCGTCGAGCGCCACGCCACGTCGAAGCTCCCCGATGACGACCTGCTGGCTATCGAAAGCCTGGGCTTCCGCGGCGAGGCGCTGCCGGCCATCGGCGCCGTCGCCAGGCTTTCCCTTACCAGCCGCGCCAACGGGTCGGACGACGCCTGGACCCTGTCCGTCGAAGGCGGCGCAATCAAGGGGCCGGAACCGGCGGCGCACCCCAAGGGCACCCGCATCGAGGTCCGGGACCTGTTTTTCGCCACCCCGGCCCGGCTCAAGTTCCTGAAGACGCCGCGCACCGAACAAACCCACGCCGTCGACGCCGTCAAGCGCCTGGCCATGGCTCATCCTGAAATCGGATTCGCCTTGAGCGACGGCGAACGCGACCTGGTCAAGCTGCCGCCGGCCTCCGGAGACGAGGCCAGCCTCGATCGGCTCGGGCGCATCATGGGCAAGGATTTCCCCGACAACGCCATGGCCATCGACGCCGAACGCGAAGGGATAAAGCTTTCCGGCTATGCCGGACTGCCGACGCTGAATAGGGGCAACGCGCAGATGCAGTTCCTGTTCGTCAACGGTCGTCCGGTCAGGGACAGGCTTCTGTTCGGCGCCTTACGCGGCGCCTACCGGGAATTCCTGGCCTCGGAGCGTTATCCGCTGGTGGCGCTGTTTTTGGAGCTGCCGGGCCAAGCCGTCGACGTCAACGTCCATCCGGCCAAGGCCGAAGTCCGATTCCGCGATTCCGGGCTGGTCCGGGGGCTGATCGTCGGCGCCTTGAAGCACGCGCTGGCCAAAGCCGGGCACCGGGCCTCGACCACGGTATCCAACGCGGCGCTGGGCGCAGTCCGGCCCGGCAGCGGGATTCCCCCTTCCTCCGGGGGCGGCGCCGGTTACGCTTCGGCCGGGCTCAGGGAACGGGCCAACGAATTCCACCGCCCGCTCCCCGACCTCGACGCGCCGCCGTCGGCTCCCGCCGGCACCCCCATGGACGACCAGGAAACTGTGAATTTGGGCGATTACCCCCTCGGCGTCGCCCGTGCCCAGGTGCACGAGACCTACATCATCACACAGACCGAGGACGGCATTGTCATCGTCGATCAGCACGCCGCCCACGAACGGCTGGTCCAGGAACGGATCAAGAAGGCCCTCGATTCCGGCGGTGTCCCGCGCCAGGGCATGCTGATCCCGGAGGTGGTGGAACTGGACGAAGGGGAGCAAGGACAGCTGCTTGAACGCGCCGATGAGCTTACGGAACTGGGGCTGGTGATCGAGGCCTTCGGCGACGGCGCCGTGGTGGTGCGGGAAATCCCGGCGCTGTTAGGGGAGACGGACATCCAGGGGCTGGTCCGCGACCTCGCCGACGACCTGGCGGCCTTCGACGAGGGCCTGGCCTTGAAGCAGCGCCTCGGCGACGTCTGCGCGACCATGGCGTGCCATGGTTCCGTGCGCGCCGGTCGGCGGCTCAACGGGGCGGAGATGAACGCGCTTCTGCGCGAGATGGAGACCACCCCCCATTCCGGCCAGTGCAGCCACGGGCGGCCGACCTATGTGGAGTTGAAACTGGCCGACATCGAAAAGCTTTTCGGGCGGCGTTAGCCTTGCCCCATGCTGGCCGAGTGGTTCAAGCATCTGACCCTGCCCTGCCCGGCCCCACTCCGGTACATGGGCTACGCCAGGGAAATGATCGCCATCGAGGCCCGGCATAAACGTTGCCATGTCGCCTGGGCGCCGCACCTGGAACACTGCAAGAAGGTGATCGGAGACGCGGCCCAGGATATTCCCCACGGAAAGGCCGTGGTCCTGGGCTCGGGGCTGTTGCTCGATATCCCGTTGCAAGGGCTTTCCGAGACCTTCTCCGACGTGGTGCTAGTCGACATCTTCCACATGCCGGCAGCCCGGAAACGCATCCGGGACATGGCCAACGTGTGCCTCGAGACCGCCGATATCACCGGCCTGGCCGACGCCACCTGGACCCACGTCCGCGAAGCCCGCGCCGGGCCCCTGCCGCCGCCCAGGGCCGACGCCGGGGTTTTCGCCGACGCCGATCTGGTGGTCTCGGCAAACGTGCTCACGCAACTGCCGTTGTTTCCAATGGGGTGGGTGGAGGAAAAGGGACAAGGCTACGGAGAAGACGACATCAAGGCCTTCGCCCGGCGCATCGTCGATCACCACCTGGAGCTGCTGGCGGCGCTGCCGGGCCGGGTCTGCCTGTTGACGGAAAGCCAGCGGGTGATCTGTGACGGCGACCAGGTGTTGCAGGAAATCGACCCGCTTTTCGGCGCCACCATTCCGGCGTCGGGCCTTAAATGGACCTGGGACATCGCGCCGCGGCCTGAAATCACGCGGCGGATCGACCTTCGCTTCCGGATGACTGGGATTGCCGATTTGAAGGCAGCGCTCAGCTAGACCTTTCGCAGGAACACCAGCCGGGCGGCGCCGTAGGGGCGCTCGTCGAAGATCTCGAACCCCTTCGGCGGCTCCAGCGCCTCCTTGGACGCGACCTCAGCGACGGCAACGGCGCCTTCCACCAGCCAGCCCTTGGCCACCAATCCGAGAAGCGCCGGGGGCACCAGGCCCTGCTCATAGGGCGGATCGAGGAACGCCAGCCCCCCTGGCGTCTTGGCGGCGCGGGGCGGTGGCGGCAGGCGGGCAGCGTCGAGTCTCAACAGGATTACCTTGCGGCCTAGCCCTAAGGCGCCGGCGTTCTTGCGCGCCAACGCCAATGCCGCCCCGTCGTTGTCGATGAAGACGCCGTGCCCGGCGCCTCGCGACATCGCCTCCAACCCTAGGGCGCCGGTGCCGGCGAAAACGTCGATGACGGTCAGGCCCTCCAGGTCGACCCCTCCGGCCCCGTGGGCGAGGACGTTGAACAGGGATTCCCGGACCCGGTCGGCGGTCGGGCGCAGTTCCAGGCCCTTTTGGCTGTTCCGGGGCGGCGCTTTCAGGGTCCGGCCCTTCAGGGAGCCGCCGACGATGCGCATGGTCCCCTCCTCATTTTTTGGCCTCTTGTTTTTTAGTCCCTGTCCGGCCCCGGGGGTTTCGGGGGACACCCCCGGCCCCGGAGACCGTCCCCGCCTCTTGTTCCCCCAATTGCTCGCGCAAGACCTTGCCGGTGACCTCCGATGTCTGGCCGCGCTTTAGGTTGCCGAGCTGAAACGGCCCGTAGGCGAGCCGGATCAGCCGGTTCACCTCCAGCCCCATATGCTCCATGACCTTTCTGATCTCGCGATTGCGCCCTTCCTCCAGCGATACCGTCAGCCAGGCGTTGGCGCGGTTCTGTTTGTCCAGCACGGCGCGGATCGGCCCGTACTTGATGCCCGAAACGGTAACGCCCTTTTCCAGGCCTTTCAATTTCCTCTCGTTCACCGTGCCGTGGACGCGAACCCGGTAGCGCCGCGTCCAGCCGGTTGAGGGTAGTTCCAACCGCCGCGCCAACTCGCCGTCGTTGGTCAGCAAAAGCAGTCCTTCGGAATTGAGGTCGAGCCGCCCGACGGAGACCACCCGGGGCAGCGTCCCCGTCAGCCGCTCGAAGACGGTGGGCCGGCCCTGGGGATCGCCGTGGCTGGTGACCAGGCCGGGCGGCTTGTGATACCGCCACAGGCGCATCGGCGCCGCCGCCGGGATCGGATCGCCGTCCACCGTCACGGTATTTTCCGCCGTTACCGTTACCGCCGGCGTCACCAGCGTCTTGCCGTCGACGGCGACGCGCCCGGCGGAGATCCAGCGTTCGGCCTCGCGCCGCGAGCACAGCCCGGCCCGGGCCAGCATCTTGGCGACGCGCTTGGGCTTTTGCGCGACGGGGGATTTTGTTTTAGCGGCCATGGTTCGCGACTTTATGGCCCGGCCCGTCCTCCCGCAAGACCCCCTGCAAGTCCGGGTGCGGCCGGGGCCTGTCATAAATTCCCTTTGACTCGTTAATTAATTAAGTGTAATTGCACTTATTATTACGTGGCGATTGCGATTTAACCTAAAATAACGTTTTGCGGTCTGAAATTTGAATTGCCGACAAAAACGAAGTTTAGACGCAAAAATACGCAGGGCAGGCCCTCGATTCAGTTTTTTAATAAGTGTATATACATTTTTTAGAATAAAACGATACTATGACACACTCAACAAACGACACAAGAGGCGGGGACGGCCGCAGGCTGGACAGGGGAAAAACCTGACGAAGACCTTGGCGTTCATCGCCGTCGTCCTTTGGGCGGTGATCGCGGTGGCCGCCATCCAGACCGGGTTCTACCAACCCAGC
>PTLK01000129.1 GCA_002938075.1 Alphaproteobacteria bacterium MarineAlpha3_Bin3 | reverse complement strand
CGGGCGTGCGCCCCTTCGTCGGTTTTCGGGATGACGCGGATTCTTTCGGCCACGCCGTCTTCGGTGAATTCCCGTTCGATGGCGAGCAAAGTACCGGCGGGATGGTCGCACAGGCCGGCCGCGTATTCGGCTTCGCCGCGGGCCGCTTCGACGGCGGCCAACATATCCGGCGCGCCGTATTGTTGGTGAAGATGCGCAGCCAGGTTTCGCACCATGGCTTCGAACTGTTCGTCCGGGATCACCGATACCTGGATGAAGGTCGACCGGCCGAAGCTATCCGTGCCGAGCCAGCCGTTCCTGAACGCCAATTGTTCCTTTCCGGTCAATGCCGCCGGGTCGGCGTCGGCGAAGGCAAAGGTTCCCGTCACCGCCCATTCCTCAGGCTCGGCGGCCAGGGGAAAGGCATTGGCGTCGGAAACGTCGAGCCGGATGGTGCGCGGAAATTTCATAAGTCCCCAAATATCGAGCTATACCCGAAGACCGCCGGGGTGCCGCCCGTATGCAGGTAAAGAACGGTCTGCCCGGACTTGAAATGGCCCGAGCGCACCATCCCGATCAGGCCAGCCATGGATTTGCCGGTATAGACCGGGTCCAGAATCAGCCCTTCTTCGCGGGCCGCCAGGGTCATCGCCTCCAGCATCTCAGGCGTCGATTGGCCGTAGCCGGGACCCAGGTAGTCGTCGGTAACGTGGATGTCGTCCTTGGTAACGGCGCCCGGGCAACCGGCCATCTCGGCCGTAGCGGTGGCTTGGCGTAAAACCCTTTCGAACTGCTGATCCTTGTTGCGCCTGACACAAACGCCTGTAACCTCGATATCGCTGTTGCGGCTTTTCAATCCCACCAAAACTCCGGCATGGGTGGCGGCGCTACCGGACGGGAGCACCACGGCATCGATAGCAAGGCCCCGTTCGGCGGCCTGATCGAGGAATTCCCCGGCTCCGACCACGTAGCCCAGCGCGCCCAAGGGCGGGTGATCCGCCGATAGATGGATGACATAGGGGTTGCCCCCCTCGGCGCGGACCTGATCGGCGATATCGTCCAATGCCTTGTCGGCGGTGGCTTCGTCCTCGCCTTCGGAGAAGTAATGGATGGTCGGGCCCAACAGCCGGTCCAGTAGAACGTTGCCGGACGCTTCGTATTCGGGCGCCGTCGTCGGCACCCGGTGTTCTAGTTGGATATGACAAGCCATACTAAGCTTGGCCGCTGCGGCGGCTGTCTGGCGCGTGAAGTTGGACTGGATGGCACCGGTGATGATGACCGTGTCCGCTTTTTGCGCCATCGCTTCGCCGAAATAAAATTCCAACTGACGTGCCTTGTTGCCGCCCATAGCCAGGCCGGTACAGTCATCGCGCTTGACCAGCAAATCCGGCCCGCCCAACAACCGGGTCAGGTTGGGCATGGGCTCCAACGGCGTCGGCGTATGGGCCAGCGAAACGCGGGGGAAATCGGAAACGGACACTTTTTGGCCTTCCTTTAATTCGAAGCTCTTGGCCTCATACATATATACCGGGAGCGGCTTTGCGTCTTGGTCGAAAAGCGGTTAATCCTAATCCGCGCACCGGGAGCCTTAGTAATTATGCAACGCCGTATCCGGACCATCAACCGAAGGACTCCTGCCCTCGCGGCGGCGATTGTTCTGGCCGTGGCCGCCGTTACCCCGGGGCCCTCAGTGGCCGGGGAATCGACTGTCTCGGTCATGGAATCGGTGGTCAGCCTGTTGCCGGAATGGCCCGGCGCCGAAAGCCGCCCCAAGGAACCGGAAGGAACCGCCGTTGCCGTCATGCCCGGCGGTTACCTGGCCACCAACGACCACATCCTCGGCGGCGCCAAAAAGGTGAAAATCAGGCTCAACGACGGGCGGATCAGGGCGGCCGAAATCATCGGCCGCGACGCGTTGACCGACATCGCGCTGATCAAGGCGTCGATGGATTTCCCGGTCCCCCCCATCGGTGGGAATCCAGGGTTGGGCGAATCCGTCTGCGCCATCGGCAACCAGTTCGGGATGGGTTTGTCGATCACCTGCGGGGTGGCCTCGGCGCTTCACCGCACGGGAACTGGCTTTAACGAAATCGAGGATTTTATCCAAACCGACGCGGTCATCAACCCTGGCGGTTCCGGAGGTGCGTTGATCGATGGCCAGGGCCGTTTGGTCGGTCTTGTTTCGGCGATCTTCACCAAGGACAGCGACGCCAACATCGGCGTAAACTTCGCCGCTTCCATGAAGCTGGTGTTGAGGGTGGTCAACGATTTGAAAGATCACGGCCGGGTCATCCGGGGAAAGCCCGGTTTCGGCGTCCGCGAGCTTACGGAACGGGAGCGGGTAGCTCTTTCCGGCGCCGCCATCGATCGGGTCGCCCGGGGGGGTGCGGCCATCGAGGCCGGGCTTGAGGTGGGGGACGTCATCACCGCCATTGGCGGGCGCAAGGTCCGCCGCGTCAGCGACGTGCCCAGCGCCGTCCACATGGCCCGCCCAGGAGATTCCCTCGACATCGCCTACATTCGTGGCGGCCAGTCACACCGGGCGTCACTGGTTCTCAGGCCGTAATTCTGGCAAACCCCTCACTCCATGACCGATTTTAAAAAACTGCCAAAAACCCGGCTTCGCAAAATGGCCCGGGCGGGCGACAGGATCCTGGAGTGCTACCGCCTGCTCGGCAAGAACGATGCCAACGTGGTCGGAGAAGTGTTGAAGGGCCACGGCGAATTTTTCGAATGGGACCATTACCCGCCGGGGAACGTCTACGATCACGAAACCCATGCCCAATATTACTATCACACCCATCCGCCCGAAGGCCGGGCGGAAAAATACGGCCCCGAACACGGGCATTTCCATACCTTCCTCCGGCCCAAGGGCATGCCGAAAAGCGTCAAGCCGGCAAAGGTCCCCGATTACAAGAAGCCGGAAGGCGACAATGACGAACTGACCCATTTCGTCGGTATTTCCATGGACCGGGCCGGATTCCCGATCCGGCTGTTCACCACCAACCGCTGGGTCACCGGCGAAACCTGGTACAAGGCCCCATCGGTGATTTCGTTGTTGGACCGCTTCGACATGGACCTCGCCTATCCGTCGCTGCCGGTGAATATATGGATCACGGCGATGCTGCAGTTGTTTCGTTCCGACATCGAAGCGTTGCTGAAGGCCCGCGATCAGGCCGTCCGCGATTGGCAAGCCAAGCACCCGGACGAAACCGTCTACGAGGACCGGGGCCTGGAAATCACGTCGACCCAGGACATTTCGGTGGAAAAACAGATCAAAGGCGTGCAAAGGGCCTTGAAGGCGGCATAGGCTTGGCGGTCTTGGGAAAGCCCCGGCGCCGTCAATCGGCCGCCGCCACCGCGCCCTTGGCGATCAGTTTGTCGATTTCCCCATAATCGTAGCCGTATTCGGCCAGGACCTCGCGGGTGTGCTGGCCATAGACCGGCGCCCCTGAAACGACACGGCCCGGGGTTTCCGAAAACTTCACCGGCAGGCCGATGGACTTGACCGTTCCCAGTTTGGAATGAGGAAGGTCGACAACCATGTCGCGGGCGAGGGTGTGGGGGTCTTGGTGCATTTCGTTGACGTTGAGCACCGGCCCGGCGGGAACACCCGCGGCTTCAAGGCGGTTCAGCCAGTCCCCGGTCGTGTGTTTGAGGAAGATCGGCGTCAGTAAATCCTCCAGTTCCTGAAGGTGGGACATGCGGCCGGTGTTTTCCTTGAACCGGTCGTCTTCGGCCAACTCCGGCGCCTCGATCACTTCCAGCATCCTGAGCCAGTTCTTCTGATTGGCGGCGCCGAGGGTGATCCAGCCGTCTTCGGTCTGGAAAGCCTGGTAGGGCGCGTTCAACGGGTGCGCCGATCCCATCGGCCCCGGCGCGACGCCGGTGGCAAGACCGATCGCCGATTGCCAGTAGGTATGGACGATCCCGGCCTCGAACAAAGAGGTGTCGATCTTCTGTCCCTCGCCGGTCTTGAGCTTATGGACATAAGCCGCCGCCACGGCCATGGCACCCAGGATCCCCGCCGTGATGTCGGTGACCGGCGCCCCCATCTTGACCAGGGGACGGCCGCCGCCTTCGCCGGTGATGCTCATCAGGCCGCTCATGCCCTGGGCAATCAGGTCGAAGCCGCCCCGCTCGGCATAAGGGCCGGTACGCCCGAAACCCGAAATGGCGCAATAAATAAGCCCCGGGTTTTCCTGGCGAAGCACGTCATACCCCAGGCCCAGCTTGTCCATGGTGTCGATCCGGTAATTTTCAATTACCGCATCGGCAGTCTTCAGAAGCCGTTTCAACACTTCCTTGCCGGCGTCGTCCTTCAGGTTGACGGCGATGCCGCGTTTGTTGCGGTTCATCATCATGAAGGCCGCCGCCTCGCCGTCGATGTCGGGGGGCAGGAAGTGCCTGGAATCGTCGCCGCCGGGGACCTTTTCCACCTTGATCACGTCGGCGCCCATGTCGGCCAGCATCAGGCCACAGGTCGGCCCCGCCATGATGTGCGCCAGTTCGAAGACCTTGAGACCGGAAAGAGGCCCGCCGCTTGCCGCCATGTCAGCGGCCCTTGAATTCAGGTTTTTTCTTGTCCAGAAACGCCTGATAGCCGGTCCGGAAATCCTCGGTATCGAAGCAGGCGAAGCATTCCTTTTTCTCGGCATCGCTCAGCGGCGTCGGATCGGCCAGCCGGTCCAGAAACTTCCGGTGCCAGCGGTGAACCAGGGGCGCGCCGTCGGCGATGCGCCGGGCCGTAGCCATGGCCTCGGCCTCGACCTCGTCATCGGCAACGATGCGGCTGACGAGTCCTTTTTGCAGCGCCTCGGGGGCGTCCATGATCCGCCCCTCGAGGAGGATTTCCAAGGCCACCTGAGGGCCGACAAGATCGCGCAAGCAACTGATTTCAGGATACGCCATCACCAGCCCGAGCTTGCTGATCGGCGCCCCGAAGCGGCTCGATTCACCGCAGATGCGGATATCGCAAAGGCCCGCAACCTCCAGGCCGCCGCCGACGCAGGCCCCCTTGATCATGGCCACCGTCGGCGTCGCGCAATCGCGAAGGGTGCCAATGCTTTTGTGCATAAACTCCCCGTAGGCTTCCGCCTGTTCCGCGTTGGACCGTTGCTCGGTAAATTCGGAAATGTCGTTGCCGGGGCAGAAGGCCCTGTCGCCGGCGCCGCGAAGCACGATACAGCGGACCTCGGTGTCCGACGAAAGTCCGTCGAGGGTTTCACCCAACAGCTTCCACATGTCCTTGGTAAAGGCATTGAGCTTTTGCGGACGGTTGAGGATCACCGTCGCGATGTCGTCCGTACGCTCAACCAGGATGGTATCGGCCATCGGATTGTCTTTCGGCTGCGGACGCGGGCGCTTAGGCCGACGCCCTTGCCGGTTGGGAACCCACACCTTCAGCAGCGTCCGGGTTGGCCAGGTATTCAAGCGCCGCGTCGAGCCCGCCCTTGGCATGGGGAACACCGGCGAGCCCTAAGCCCATTTCGACCCCGGCCAGGGTCCCGGCCAGCATCAGGTCGTTGAAATCGCCCAGGTGGCCGATGCGGAAGACCTTGCCCTTGACCTTGCCGAGGCCGGTGCCCAAGGACATGTCGAAGCGATCAAGGATTACGGCGCGAAGGGCGTCGGCGTCTTGGCCTTCGGGCATCAGGACGGCGGTCAGGACCGGCGAATATTCCTCGGGGTCCAGACAAAGGATTTCCAGGCCCCAGGCACGGACGGCACGGCGGGTGGCCTCGGCCATCCGGTTGTGGCGGGCGAAGACGTTATCCAGGCCTTCCTCCAGCAGCATGTTCAAGGCTTCGTCCAATCCGTAAAGCAGGTTGGTCGACGGCGTATAGGGGAAAAAGCCATTGGCGTTGTTCGAGAGCATGCCCTGCCAATCCCAATACGACCGGGGCAGGCCGGTCTTTTCGCCG
>PTLK01000128.1 GCA_002938075.1 Alphaproteobacteria bacterium MarineAlpha3_Bin3 | reverse complement strand
CGCGTATGTGGTCGGCGATATCCTGCATGAGGACCTGGCCATCGAAACCGGCGCCTTCCTCGAAGGCCGCTGCAAGCGCGTAGTCGAAAAGAAGGAACAGCCGGACGCCCGGGTCAACTTCGTCGTCAAGGACGATCCAGCCCGCCACCCGGACAAAGCCCGGGAAACGGGAACCATGGAGTCCAAGGTCAGCGCCTCGGACGAAGCCAAGGACATCGACCCCAAGGCGGTCGCCGCCTCTAGTGGATAAAATCCACTAAATAATTTCCTCACCGGTTTTCGATTTTAGCCCGGACGCAACCGCGCGCCCTGTCAATCCTCGTCAGCGCCCAACGCGGCGGCAAAGACACCCGGGTCCACGTTGCCGCCGGAACAGACCACGGACACGGTTTTGCCCCGGCAGTCATAGGCCCCGGTCAAGGCCGCCGCCAAAGCCACGGCGCCGCCCGGCTCGACAACTAATTTTAGGTATTGAAACGCCGCCTTCATGGCCCCGGCCGTCTCGGCGTCGCCAAGGGCGAAGCCGCCCGCGAGAAGCCTTCGATTGATCGAAAACGTCAACGCGCCGGGAGTCGGCAGGACAAGCGCATCGCAAAACGTCTTGCCGCCCGGGTCGTTGCACAACCGCTCGCCGGCGGCCAACGAGCGGGCGGTATCGTCGAAACCCTCCGGTTCGGCGGCGAATAATTTAGCCTCCGGGCATTCCTCGGAAAGCGCCAGCGCACATCCGGAAATCAGCCCGCCGCCGCCGCATGGGATGATCACCGCGTCAAGCTTGGCATCCATTTCCCGGGCTTGGGCGGCGATCTCAAGACCCACTGTTCCCTGGCCGGCGATGATGAAGGGGTCATCGTAGGACGGCACCAGGGTGGCCTTGCGCTCAGCGGCCAATCTTTCGCCGATTTCCTCGCGGCTTTCCGTTTCGCGGTCATACATCACCACCTCGGCCCCATAGGCCCGGGTGTTGGCGAGTTTGATCTCGGGCGCGTCCGTCGGCATGACGATGACCGCCGGCACGTTCAGCATCCGCGCCACCATGGCGACGCCCTGGGCGTGGTTGCCGGACGAAAAGGCGACGACGCCGGCCTTGCGCTGTTCGTCGCCGAAGCGTGAAATCCGGTTATAGGCGCCGCGGAACTTAAACGCCCCGCTCCGTTGCAGGCACTCGGCCTTGACCAGCAGGCGGCCGCCCAGTTTTTCGTTGAGCAGCGGGCTCTCCAGCAGCGGCGTGATGACGGCGTGGCCGGCGATTTGTTCCGCCGCCGCGACCACGTCGTCATAGGTCGGGGCCTCAGGCGCGGGCGAGGTGGACATCGAGGGCCTCCAATACATTGGCTTCGGTCAGGCTCGGCGGGTGGCCGCAGTCTTCGACCGTGACTTGCGCCATACCAGGCAGGGTCTCCGCCATCCGGCGAAGGGTTTTTCCGCTTAGGATATTCGACAATGCGCCCCGGACGGTCAACACTGGCACCCGCTCCAGCGCCTTGAAGAGCGGCCACAGGCTGACCTTGCCGCCGAGCGCCTTGGCGAACTGGTTGACGATGGCATGGTCCCAGTCATGGACCAGCCCGCCGCCCGGCGAATCCTTGTACGTGTTGCGAGCGATGGTCAGCCAGTCCTCGGGCGAGCGCGCCGGCAGGTCGGGAAAGGTTTCCCGGAGGCGCCCGACGACGGCGTCCCAGTCGGGAAGGGGGGTGTCGTCGCTCAAATAGTCGATGATCTTTGCCAACCCCGAGATGTCGATTTCCGGCCCGATGTCGTTGAGCACGGCGCCGGCAACCGTGCCCGGCATCGCCACCGCCATGACCATGGCCAGGATGCCGCCCAGCGACGTGCCGATGACGTGGACCCGGTGCACGCCCAAGGCGCAGAGAAGATGGCGGATATCATCGACATAGACCGGCGGATGGTAATGGCGCCAGTCGGGGTCGTATTGGGACCGCCCGCGGCCCCGGTAATCGGGGCAGATCACGCGGCGTCCCTGGGACAGCCGTTGGGCCAACGGGGCGAAGTCCTTCGAATTCCTCGAAACGCCGGGCAGGCACAGCACCGGCGTCGCCGAAGCGGCGGGGCCGCCCCCCGTCACGCCCCCTGGGGGTAGGTAATCGCGGAAATAAAGCTTGAGGCCGTCCTGGGCCGTCAGCCAGCGTTCCCGGTAGCCGCCGCCGGTCCCGGTCATGGAACGCCCCTAAAGCCCCAACAACGGGGGCAGGGCTTCGAGGGTCTTGACCTCGTGCTCGGGCTCGCCGGGGATGCGTTCCTGGGGCTGGCCGAAACGGTTCACCCACACTACCCGGTAGCCGAAGTTGGCGCCCGCCGCCGCGTCCCAGGCGTTCGACGACATGAAGCAGATACGCGCGGCGTCGACGCCGAGGCCGTCCACGGCCATCTGGTAGACGCTCGGATGGGGCTTGTAGACGCCGATGGAATCGACCGAAAACACGTCGTCCAATAGGTCGGCGATGCCGGCGTTGTCGACCGCGGAGGACAGCATTTCCGGTGAGCCGTTGGAAAGGACCGCGGTCTTGATGCCGCCCGCTTTAAGCGCGCTCAGCACGTCCTTGACCTCCGGGTAGGCATCCAAGCGCATGTAGATGTCCATCAGGCGCTGACGCAGCGCGTCGTCCTCGATGCCGAGCGCGGCCATGGCGTAATCCAACCCGTCGCCGGTGACCTGCCGGAATTCGACGTATTCCTGCATCAGGCTCCGGAGCCAGGTGTATTCAAGCTGCCGGGTCCGCCACAGGACGGACAGTTCGTCGGCCTTGTCGCCGAGGGCGTCGCGGCACTGCGCCGCGGCGGCGGCGACGTCGAACAAGGTGCCGTAGGCGTCGAAGACGCAGGCGCCGATATCTTCGATTTTAGCGGCCATGGACTTTGCTTCCTGCCTTTGGTTCTGGCCCTTGACGAGCCGGTGAAAGAATTGTGCGACTCCGGCCCGAAACGGTCAACCGCGGTCCACCAATCATTGATGCAGATCGCGTTCTAGCCTTAACGCGGTTTCGGTTTTCGCCAACAGCAATCGATAGACCTGTAAGTTCTCCAGCACCCGCTGGACGTAGTTCCGGGTTTCCCGGAACGGAATCAACTCCACCCAGTCGATGGAATCGACGTCTGCCTTGCGGATATCGCCATTGCCGCGAAGCCATTGGCGAACCCGCTTCGGCCCGGCGTTATAGGCCGCCAGCGCCAGCACGTAAGAGCCCTTGAAGGCCGCCAAAAGCTCCGACAGATAAGCCTGGCCCAGGGTCAGGTTGTAAACCCTGTCGGTGGTCAGGCGGCGACGGGAAAACGGCACCCGAAGCCTTTTCGCCACCTTATAGGCGGTGCGCGGCAGCAACTGCATCAACCCCTGGGCGTTGGCGTTGCTCTTGGCCTTGACGTTGAAGGCGCTTTCCTGGCGGACCACGGCCAGCAGCAGCGGCCTCTCCAGGGGCGCGACACCGGCCTTGACGTTCATCGGGCCCGGCAGCAGCACCGGAAAGGCCGCTTGCGGGAACTGCCAACCGTCGCGTCCGGCCCTTTTGGCGATCATCACCGAAAGGTCGAGGCGGTCGTTGGCGCCGGCCAGTTCCGCCGTCAATAGCCGCCAGCCCAGCGTGTCCCCCAATTCATCGAGACGCGAGATGAACGGCCGAAGGCGATCCTTTTCGCCGATTTCGCCCAACATGTTGACGGAACGGACAAGGACGTGGCCTTCGAAGGCCTTGGTTTCGTCGGTGCCGACTTCCGGTTGCTGCGCCAGCTTCAGGCTTTCCCCCGGACGCAACCGGGCGATCGACAACTGGCCGTAATAGGTCGTCGGATGGCGGGCCGCCAGATGATGCCAGCCCCGGGCCTCATCGGTCTCGCCCAGGGCCTGCATCGCCCGAGCCACCCAATAGGCGCCGCGGGCACGGCTGACGGGATACTTGACGGCCCCATACATGGTCACGAAATGGTCCAGGGCGACTTTGGCATCGTCGAGAAACCGAAGCGCGATCCAGCCCGCCAGCCATTCGGCCTCGGCGAAGGCAGGGCCGGATTTAAGCCGGTGATCCTTGGCCATCCGGTAGGCGGCGGAAACATGGCCCTGGTTGAGATTCCAGCGGGCCAGATAGCCGCGCTCGATCCACCAGCGAGCCGGGTGCTTCAGGTCGTCGGGAAGGTTTTCCAGAAGTTCCATGGCCGAGGCGTACTTGCCGCGGCGGCGCCGCCACCGCAGCCGTTCGTAGATCAGGCCCTGATCACTTTTAAGCTCGTCGGCAACCTTGGCGATGGCGGTATCGACGTTGCCCCGGCGCTGGCGCAGGAACATCCGGGCGATGGCGAGCGCCCTGACGTCGTGCTTGACCTTCCACAGCATCCGGCGCACCGGCCAATTGCGGCCTTCCCACAACAGCCGGTCGAGGCGCCGGTTGTGGTCGTCGATGCTCAACAGGCGGCGGTGGCGCTTGTAAAAGGCGCGTTCGCGCCGCTTGGTGAAGTCGCCGTTGGTCCAGGCGTCGCGGATGACCTCGCGGCCCCGGCTTTCCTCGCCGGCGGCCATCAACGCTTCGCCCAGGCGGGCCTTGCCGTAACCGCTTAGCGCCTCGCGGTCCTCGAACCAGGCCAGGACCACGCCATCGGGGGTTTGGCCGTTCATCGCCTCCTCGGCCCGGCGTTGCAGCCCAATTTGGCCGGGCCAGTCGGGGTTTTCGGCCATGAAAGCCGATATCTCAGCGAAATCGGCCTTGGGGTTGGGCTTGGCCAGGCGCTCCCTGAGCAGGATCTTGGCGGCAACCGGGTCCTTGATGGCGCGGGTAATGGACCGGGCGCGCCCGGGTTTGTCGCCTTCGACGGCCTCGAGCCCGGCCTTCAGCGCCTTGGCGTCGTCGGCCGACAGCAGGCCCGCCTCCCGAAGTGGTACGGAGGGCAGGCTGGCCGCCGGTGGCGTTCCCGGCACCAGGACGACCAGGCAGCCGATGGCGATGCCGATGGTGAAGGTGGTGATATGGCCCGTTAAACGGATTTTTCGGCCCCCAGCCCCTAGGGGCCAACAAAAGAACGGCCCCAAAGGGACCCGAATCCCGCCCGAATTCCACCCGAATCCCACGGGCGCTTGCCGCAAAGCGGTTAATATGGGTATGTTCGCCGCTCAATAAGGCCAATTCAAGTGAGGAAATCATGTTTCAAGGGTCGATGACCGCCCTGGTCACGCCGTTCAAGGACGGGCGTGTGGACGAAGACGCCTTTCAGTCCTTCGTCGAGTGGCAAATCGACGAGGGAACGGAAGCCGTGATTCCTTGCGGCACCACGGGCGAATCGCCGACGCTCAGCCACGAAGAGCACATGCGGGTCACCGAATCCTGCATCGAGGCCGCCGCCGGCAAGGTGCCGGTGATCGCCGGCACCGGGTCCAATTCCACCGAAGAAGCGATCATGCTGACCCGGCACGCCAAGGACGCCGGCGCGACGGCGGCGCTGGTGGTTACGCCGTATTACAACAAGCCGACCCAGGAAGGGCTCTACCGCCATTACAAGGCGATCAACGACGCCGTCGATTTGCCGATCCTCATCTACAACATCCCCGGGCGCAGCGTCGTCGACATGAGCGTCGATACCATGGCCCGGCTGGCCAAGTTGGCCAACATCGTCGGCGTCAAGGACGCGACCCAGGACCTGGCCCGGCCGATGGCGACACGGCTCGCCGTGGGTAAGGATTTCTGCCAAATTTCGGGCGAGGACGCGACCATCGTGCCGTTCCTGGCCGGCGGCGGGGTGGGCTGCATCTCGGTCACCGCCAATGTCGCGCCGAGGCTGTGCGCCGACCTGCACAAAGCGTGGCGCGACGGCGACCTGGCGACGGTGATGGAGTTGCAGGACCGGCTGATGCCGCTGCATTTTTCGCTGTTTTGCGAGACCAGCCCGGGGCCGGTCAAGTACGCCGTCAGC